>JALUTW010000047.1 GCA_027021685.1 Chromatiales bacterium
CAGACCCCGCCCTGGCCCCCCTGCGGTCCCTGGAGCAACTGGTCCAGCTCACTCCCGACGAGGCCGGCCGGCGGTTCGGCGACGGTGGCCGGGCCCTCATGGCCTGGCTGCGGCACCACCCGCAGGACGCCGCACGCGCGGATCAGGCGGATCACGTGGCCACCGCGCTCAAGCTGCTGGAAGCCAGCCGCGAGGCCTACGCCGCCGGCGATGCCAGGACGGCCTACCAGCTCGCCCTGCGCGCCTACCTGGAAGGCTTCGAGCTGGCCGAGCCCGCGCTGCGCAGCCTGGACGCCGACCTCCTGCGCGAGACCGAGGCGGCGATGCTGCGCCACCGCAAGTTGATCCACGACGGCGCCGATGCCGCCCAGGTGGAGGCCGCCCGGGCCGAGGCGGTGGCCGCCCTGAAGCGCGTCCGGCAGACCCTGGGCGAGGGCGCGCTGTCACCCGCCGCGGCCTTCGTCGCCGCCGCGGTCATCCTGCTGCGGGAAGGCCTGGAGGCCATTCTCCTGCTGGCCGCCATCGCCACGGTACTCATCCGCGCCGATCGGCGGGATGCCCTGCGCTACCTCCACATGGGCTGGATCGCGGCCCTGGCCCTGGGGGGCGTCACGTGGTGGATTTCCAGCTACGTGGTGGAGATCAGCGGCGCCGGGCGCGAGCTCACCGAGGGCCTCACCGCCCTGGCCGCCACCGCGGTCCTGCTCTACGTGGGCTTCTGGCTCCACAGCAAGACCCACACCCAGCGCTGGCAGGCCTACGTGCGGGAGAAGATCCACGCCGCCCTCCATGGACGCGCCCTGTGGCTGCTGGCCGGCGTGGCGTTTCTCGCCGTCTACCGCGAGGCCTTCGAGACGGTGCTGTTCTACCAGGCCCTGTGGCTGCAGCTGGAGCCGGGCGCCGAGAACGCGGTCTGGAGCGGGATCGGCGCCGCCGCCGCGGGCCTGGCGGTGCTGGCCTGGGTGATCCTGCGCTCCTCCATGCGCCTGCCGCTGAAGCTGTTCTTCAACGTCAACTCGTTCATCATGCTGCTGCTGGCCTTCGCCTTCGCCGGCCACGGGGTGGCGGCGCTGCAGGAAGCCGGCATGCTGCCGGCGGACCCGGTACGGTTCTTCCGCTTCGAGCTGCTGGGGATCTATCCCACCCTGCAGACCCTGCTGGCCCAGGCCGGCGTGGTGGCCTTCATCGCTGCCATGTTCGCCTGGGAGCAGCGGCGCAACGCCCGGTTGCAGGTGGCGGGCGGCAAGTGAGGGGCGGTGGTGCCGGCTCGGGGCCCGGAGAACGGGCGCCGGGCCCACCGGCGTCTTCGCGAAATTCGCCAGAACCCGTGATATTCGCGTTGCTCAGGCGCTGGCCCGGGCGAGGAGATAGTCGGCGGAGCCACTGGCCACCGCCTGCATGAAGGCCGGCACTGCGCCCGGCGGCAGCGGCCGGCTCACGTGATACCCCTGGACGTAGTCGCAGCCCAGCATGAGCAGCAGGTTCATGACCGCGGCGTCCTCCACCCCCTCGGCGATCACCTCCACGCCCAGGTTGTGGGCCAGGTTGATGATGGAATGGACGATGGCGGCATCGTCCCGGTTGGAGGGCATGTCCATGACGAAGGAGCGGTCGATCTTCAGCTCGTCCACCGGCAGGCGCTTGAGGTAGCTCAGCGACGAATAACCGGTGCCGAAGTCGTCGATGGACAGGCGCACGCCCATGGCCTCCAGCCGCACCAGCACCTCGCGCGCCTGCTTGGGGTCCTGCATGATGGCGCTTTCCGTGATCTCCAGCGTGAGCTGGCCGGGGTGGAGGTCGTAGGTCTCCAGCACCTGTCCCACGTGCTCGATGAGGCCGGCGTCCTGCAGGTTGTAGACCGACAGATTGACCGCCACGCTGGTATCCACGCCCAGGCCCCGCCACTGGTGGATCTGCAGCCCCACCGTCTCCAACACCCAGGCGGTCAGCGGTCGCACCACCCCGGTCTGCTCGGCCAGGCCGATGAACTCGTCCGGCGGGATCATGCCGCGCCGGGGATGGGGCCAGCGCACCAGGGCCTCCAGGCCCACCACGGCATCACCCTCCAGCGACACCTTGGGCTGGTAGACGAGCTGCAGCGCATCGCGGCGGATGGCCTCGCGCAGCTCGCTCATGAGCCCCAGGCGATCGCGGTCGTTGCGATCCGAATCGAACTGGTACACCCGCCACCCTTCGCGGGCGTGCTTGGCCCCGTACATGGCCACGTCGGCGGACTTGAGCAGGGTGGAGGGACTGAAGCCGTGCTCGGGAAACGACGCGATGCCGATGCTGGCGGACACCGCAAGCTGCATGCCTTCCAGGTTGAACGCCGGCTCCAGGGCCTCCAGCACCTTGCGCGCCACCTGCACCGCCCCTTCGGTGTCGGCCTCCGGCAGGATGACGAGAAACTCGTCGCCGCCCAGGCGGCCGACGGTGTCGGCTTCGCGCACCAGGGCCTGGAGCCGGTGGGCCACCTCCACCAGCAGGCGATCGCCCCAGTCGTGGCCCAGGGTGTCGTTGACATCCTTGAACCGGTCCAGGTCCATCATGAGCACGGAGAAATTGCGGCGGTGGCGCTTGGCTTCCAGCACGCTCTGCTGCAGCCGCTCCTGGATCAGGGTCCGGTTGGGCAGGCCGGTGAGGGCGTCGTGCAGGGCCTGGTGCTCGAGGTCGCGGTTGAGTTCCTCCAGCCGCCGGGTGCGGTCCGCCACCCGCGCCTCCAGGTGCCGGTTGAGCTCCCGCAGCTCGGCCAGGGCCCGGTCCTTGTCCCGCTGCACCCGGCGCAGGCGCACCATCATGCGGTTGAAGGCCTGCGCCAGCCGGCCCAGCTCGTCGCGGCGATGAATGTGCACGGGCTCGTCCAGGTTGCCCCGGGCCACCCGCCGGTAGCCGGCGATGAGCAGGCCCAGCGGCCGCAGCACCTGGCGGTAATACACCAGCACCAGGAGAGGAATGATGACCGCCATGGCCAACCCGGCATACAAGAGCTGGCCCTGGAACTCGGCGGCTGCAGCGGCGAGACGCGGACGCGGGTCCAGCCCCAGCTCCACCCGCACCAGCCCGGGCCCGAACTGGTGGCGCACGTGAACGAGGTCCGGCATGCGCCGCCGGCGCGAGACATCGCCGCCGCCGGCGACCCGGTCCATCACCCGCCCGTCGCCGGCCACCACCCGCACGTAGGCCACCTCCCCGTCCGCCAGCAGCACGTCCAGGGTGGGATCCAGCTCGGCGTCCGTGGCCGTCGCGGCCCGGGCCGCCACGGCGGCCAGTCGCAGGCCCTTGCCGGTGAGTTCCCCGTTCACCCGGGAAGCGTCCCAGGCATAGCGCCACGAGGCCGGACCCACCAGCGCCAGCACGAGCACGGCGATGACCAGGAGCAGAAACCGGCCCCCCAGGGAACGGCGCCACACAGCCCCCCGCCGGCGTCTGTTCCCTGGCGGAATGGCGCGGCCGCGGGGAATCCTGAGATCGGTTCCAGACATGCGCATGGGTGCGGTACGTACCAGCAGGGGTACCGGATTCCATGGCGCGGCGCCCCCACCGCGTGCGGGCGCACCTTCCCCCTTCACCCCATTAGCGTCCGCCGGAAAAAATCATTGAGCCCCCGGCCCTGAACCGGGTCCAGGGACAAGCGTCTGATATCAAAGACAAATGTCGATGGGCGATCAGCGCCGGTCGATGGGCACGTAGTCGCGCAGGGGCTCGCCGGTGTAGACCTGGGTGGGACGGAAGATGCGGTTGTCGGCCAGCTGCTCGCGCCAGTGGGCCAGCCAGCCGGCGGCGCGGGAAATGGCGAAAATGGCGGTGAACTGGTCGGCCGGGATCCCCATCTCGTGGTAGAGGATGCCGGAGTAGAAGTCCACGTTGGGATAGACCCCCTTTTTCGCCAGGCGGTCCTCGCACACCCGCTCCACCGCCTTGGCGATCTCGAACAGGGGATTGACGTCGCCCCCGCGGGCCGCCATGAGTTCGTCCACCAGCCGTTCCAGGATCTTGGCCCGCGGGTCCTTGGTCTTGTACTCGCGGTGCCCCATGCCCCAGATGACCTGCTTGTTGGCCAGGCGCCGGTCCACGTACTCCTCGGCCTTCTCCGGCGAGCCGATCTCCTGCAGCATCTCCAGCACCTTCTGGTTGGCCCCGCCGTGCAGCGGCCCGGACAGGGCGCCGATGGCGGCCGCGATGACGCTG
>JALUTW010000048.1 GCA_027021685.1 Chromatiales bacterium
GCCGGCACGCCGCGCGCCCATCCCGCCGAGGCCGGAGGCTGCCCGGTGAACGACGACAGCGAACCCGACCTGTTCAACTGCGCCCCGCCCGACCAGCGGCTGCCGGCCCCGTTTTCCGGCGGCGAGATCCTGACCCTGGAAGGCTTCTTTGCGGACGTGCCGCGAGTGCGGCTCGTGCTGCCGGCCTTCGCCCCCCGGGCCACGGTGCTGGAGCGGGGCGGCGCGCGGCGGCTGGCGCCGGTCACCGACACCCTGGTCATCGACACCGACGCCCGCCGCATTCACCTCGTCGCCCGCGCGGGACTGCCGTGGGACCCGGTCTCTCCCGGCGCGGGCCACGTCATCGCCGAGGCCGGCGAGGTCCAGCCCGCGCCGGCGCAACACGGCGAGGTGGCCCTCCCGTGACCCCGGTGCTGGCCGGATCGGTGGTGGTGGCGCCGGGCGCGGAGGACGCCGCCGGGCTGCTCGCCGCCCTGGCGGGGAAGGCCGCGGGCCCGGCGGCCGATCCCCTCGTGCCCGCTCCCGATCCCGGCGGGGCCGGGCAGGCGCGCGCCCTGGTCTGCCGCGCCGCCGGCGCGGGGGCGCCGGGGGAGGACCGGATCCAGATCCTGCTCGAGCTCTTGCTGGAACGCCTGCTGTCCTCGCCCCAGCCGCCGGACGGCGCCCGCCTCCACCTGGTGCTGCCCCCGGCCGACACCCCGCGCGGCGCCCGCCTGGATCCGGCCCGGCTCCGGCGGGACCTGTGCCGGGAACCGGCGGCCGGGGACCTGGACCCGGTGCTGGAGCACCAGGCGGGCCCCGTGGCCGCCCACCTGCGGGCCGCGTGCGAGGCCCTGGCCCGGGGCGAGGCCGAAGAGATCCTGTTCGGCGCCGTGGATTCCCTGCTCGACCCGCTCACCCTGGACCGCCTGGGGCGGGCCGGGCAGCTCGAGACCGGCGCCGGCACCGGCGTGGTGCCGGGCGAGGCCGCGGCCGTGGTACGCCTGCGGGCCGCGGCCCCGGAGCCCGGCGGCGTGGTGCTCGCCGGGCTGGCGCTGGCCACCGAGCCCCATGCCGGCAGGCCGCACCGCGAGCGGCAGACGGGCCTGGCCGCGGCCCTGCGCGAGGCCGCCGGCGGGCAGATGCCGGATGCCGTGATCCACGCCGCCGGCTGCCGGCGCCTGCACCTGCTGGAATGGCACCAGGTGCAGGGCGCGCTGTGGCCGCCGCCTCCGCCCGCGGACCCGGGCGCCGCCGCCGAGCCGCAGGCCGCCGGGGCCACCGGCTCCGGCGAGGCCCCCGAGGCCGGCGAGGTCCCCGGGCCGGGCGGGGCGCCCGAGGAGCTCAACCTGGGCCTGGCCGTGGGCGATGCCGGCGCCGCCGCCCTGCCGCTTGCCCTGGCCCTGGGCTGCGCCCGCCTGCTGGAAGGCGAGCCCCCGGCGGCCAGCGCCGTGGCCTGCGAATGGGAAGCCGGGCCGGGGCGCGCGGCGGTGCGGCTTGCGCGCCCGGACGCCGCCGGCCACCACGAGGATTCCGACACCCTGCAAGGAGACGCCGCATGAGCAACGTCACCATCAACGGGCTCACCGCCGTGCACGCCGGCTCCGGCGGCGTGGTCAAGAGCCCCGACGTGTGCAAGACCGGGAAGAAATGCCGGCCGGTGACCTTCAGCAACACCGCCCGCAGCGGGGACGCGGCCAATGCCGCCGCCACCGTGATCATCAACGGCAACCCCGCCTGCCACAAGGACAGCATCCTCTCGCGCAGCTACGGCGACGAGCCCGGCAACTGCGGGGGCACGGCCTCGGGCACCATCCGCGGCAAGGCCGAGTTCGTCACCTTCTCCCCCAACGTGTTCTACGAGGGCCGAGCGGCGGTGCGCGAATCCGACCTGGTGACCTCCAACAACCGCAACACCCCGCCCATGCCCATCATGCAGCCGGGCGCGCCGGTGCCCCCGGCGCTGGCGCAGGTGGGCGCCGCCGGCCTGGCCGCCGGGGCCGCGCCGCGGGTGGTGGCGGCCGAGGTCTACGGCGGCGAGGACGTGGAGAGTTTCGTGCTGCTGGGCTCGGCCCCGGTGGAGGAGGGGGCGCCGTGAGCACGGGCGAGATGTGGCTGGCGCCGGTGGGCGGGGAGTGTCCGGCCGGCGGCCCGCGGCGGGTCGTTCTGCCCTCGGACACCCCGGGGGCCCACCGCCTGGAACTCCTGGTGCCGGTGGAGGACGCGCTGTCCGACGACGCCTTCATCCGCCTGCCCCTGGGGGTGGCGCGGGACGTGGCGCGGGAGGAGGCGGACACCGCGCCGCCGGCGGCACGGCTCGTGCCCATCCTGCCGGTGCGCTACACCGACGCCCAGCGCACCCGGACGGCGGCCGCGCCCATCGAGGAAGGGTGGGTGTACGTGTTCGTCAACGGCCGGCTGTGGCGGGAGCTGCACGCGGTGGGGGCGGGGTGGTTCAAGGACGTGGATCTGAATGCCCTGCGCGGGCGGGACGTGCGGCGGGCCACCGGGGTGCGGGAGCGCCTGGTGGTGGTGCCCCACCGGGTGGGCGACCGGGACCACGAAGTGCACATGGCCTACTCGCGGGTGCAATGGAGCTGGGCGCGCATCGAGCGGCTGAGCGGGTGGACCGCCGGGGCCATCAACGGGCGCCACCGGCGGTGCACCTACCTCCCGCTGTCGCGGTGGGAGGAGGACTTTCCCGACCGCGGGGACGAGCTGTGCCTGGCCGACGCCCTGCCCGAAGAGGTGGCGCTGTTCGCGCTGCACCGGGGGCGCAAGGTGCCGGCGGTGTGCCTGGACGATCCCCTGGGGGTGGCCTGGGGACTCAAGGACGCCCACCTGGACGCGGTGGCCGACGTGCGCTTTCTGGCCGCGCGCATGGAAGAGGAAGACGCCCGCCTGGCCTGGCTCGTCCGCGACCTGCTGGCGGGCGAGCAGCGGGCGCGGGCGCAGGTCCTGGCCCGGGGCGGGACGCCGCCCCGGGCGGTGGTGGCCGAGAGCATCGACCGGGACCGGCTGGAGCGCCGGCTGCGGTACTGGGAGGACGCGGCGCGGGAGGCCGACGCCGCGCGCGCGCAGGCCGAGTCGGCGCTGGTCCAGTGGCTGGAGGGTCCCCCGGAGCAGGGCGTGGCGTTTGCCGAGGCCATGGCCGACTACCTCGAGGACAACGTGCCCGAGCGGCGCGTCATGGGGGTGGCCATTCTCACCGAGCTGCTGTCGCACCTGGGCACGGAGGCCGGGCGCGACTACCTGCGGCTGCTGGTGACCGAGAGCGACGAGGCCGGGCTGGGGCGGGCCCTGTGCAACCCCGACGAGGAAACGGCGCAGGTGGCGCTGCGGCTGGAGACCGGCCAGTACCGGCCGCGGGCGGTGGACGACGGCGTGCACGTGGGGCTGGACGAGGCCCTGGCGCTGGCCAACTTCGGGGTCAAGGTGGTCTCGTCCCTGGTCTCGGCGCTGGCCGATGCCACGCGCGAGTCCGAGCTGGAGCACTTCGAGTGGGTGCGCAAGCTGGTGGCGCGCTGGCTGCCGGAGCTGGAGGTGAAGGTGGCCCGGGCCACGCTGGCGCGGCTGTGGGGGGAGTCCGACCCCGGCGAGCCCCACCGCTTCCGCCACGTGCCCGGTCCCGGCGAGCTGGAGAAGCGCATCCGGGTGCAGTACCTGCACCTGGCCGATGCCGGCGTGCCCCACACCTTCGCCGCCCTGCGCGAGTCGCTGGTGTACCGGCAGGGTTTCGGGGCCCTGGTGCTGGCGGTGCAGTGCATCAACCTGGCCTCGGCCCTGGCCCAGGCGCTGGGGGCGCTGGACGAGGAGCGCCCGGAGTACCTGCAGCTCGCCGCCGGCCTGGGCGAGGCCCTGGCCTCGGCCGCCGCCCTGGCCGAGGCGGTGCTGGAGCGCAAGGAGGCGATGCTGGACTCGCGCCTCATGGTGCGCGAGAACGAGTACCGGCGCGCGGTGGGGCGGGAAATCAGGAAATCGGGAGGTCCAGATAGGTTACGTAGAGATGCCGACGCCCCCATCGGCCGCCTGTACGCCCGCAAGATCCCGCTGGACACCTTAAACCGCGCCCGCGAAATCGCCGGCCACGCGGCGCGCATCACGGGCCACCTGGCGGCGTGGCTGGATACGGGGGTGAAACTCTCGCGCCTGGAGCGGCTGGTGCGCACGGGCAAGGGCGGGGGCGCGGCGTGGCAGGTGGTGCAG
>JALUTW010000049.1 GCA_027021685.1 Chromatiales bacterium
GCGGCCAGGATGACGCTGCTCCGGCTCATGGCGCGGGCACCACTGCGGCGACGGGATCGGACAGCGCGCTGCCCTGCGGGTTGAGCATCGAGTAGCCCTGGACGCGGAAGTACCACGTGCCACTGGTTGTAATGGAAATGTCGATGGTGGTCGGGGCCTGGGCTCCGGCGGCATAGGGCACGTCCACCGTCTGCACCCCGGGATCGCCGGGCTGGAAGTTGGCGTTCTGGCTGTAGTAGACCCGGTAGCCGCCGCCGGCCTTGTTGAGTTCGGTATCCGGGTTGGCGGCCCAGCTCAGGGTCACGGTGGCGTTGACGGGCGCAGGGGGCGGGATCAGCGGCGGCGGTGCCGGTTCGTCACCTCCACCACCGCTGCACCCGGCAGCAAGCCAGGCCATCATGAACAGTGCATGAGCAAAACGATACTGGTGCATGATGGCAGCCGGAACGTTCCAACGAGGGACTGCTGTGGTCCTGTTGCGCGAATTCTGGAATCCCGGGTGAATAGTCTCTTCCTTGTCGCCCGTGGGAAACTGTTAAACCTGCCACAAAACAGGCCCGTGAATATACACACTGCAAGAGATGATTTGGCCGGAAGGATGGAGCCGGCAGACCCTTGTTTCCTTCAGGCCGCCCGGCGGCGCCTCCACAGTCTCCATCCGGCGGCCAGCACCAGGAGTGGAAGAACGGGGTCGGGCCGCCCGGTCCTGAGGCGGCCAGTGCTGCACCCTCCCCCTGATTTGAGGTCTTCCAGTGTCACCCCGCCGCTGGCCAGCGTGGAAGCCCCCTGATTGTTGCCCGTATTCGGATCGGAGGTGGTGCTGCTTGTCCGGACAGTGAGGGTGTGTACGCGTGTCCCGCCCGGGGTGGAGACACCGGCACCGAGGGTGGCGGGAATTTGCACCGAAACGGATGTGCCCGCGGCAATGTCATCGACCTGGCAACTCACGATATTCCCGGTCGCGGTGCAAACGCCCTGGCTGGGAACCGGGGCACCGGGCGTGGATCCCCTGGGCAGGAATGCCGTCAGCGATGTGCCCACCGCCGTATTGGGTCCGCCGTTGGTGATGGTCACCACGTAATTGACCAGGTTGCCCTGCGACACGGTCGCCGATCCGGACTGCGGCAACACCGCCACCGTCAGGTCGGCGGAACCCGTTCCCTCGCGGATCCCGGTGACTGCCATGGCATCGGCGACATTGTTCCAGCCGATGTCCGCCAGCACATAGAGTCCCAGGCCCGGATGGTGCACGGCCGGAGCACCCGCCGCGTAGAGCGGGCGGTGAGCCTGCAGGGGAGCGACCTTGGTATCAAAATAGCTTCCGGTGCGGCCCTTTTCCACGGTACTCGGCGCATAGATGGGCGCAAAGCCCTCGGTCGATGTTTTGGGGTCGATCTTGTCGGCTGCAATGGCCGCGGCGGTAATGGGTCCCGTGAACACCAGCTCCCCGGGGGAGGAGAAGGCGGTGGCCCGTTCCGTATCACTCGGCAGCAGGGAGAGGAGCGTCAGCCCGCCGGGCATGTCCGGGTTGTTGGAGAGATTGTAGTACGCCAGGAGAGCCGTGTAAGAGTCTATTACTACGGGAAGGGCACCCGTTTCCACGTCCGCATTGGTGCCGAATCCCAGCCCGGACATGAGCATGGAGATGGCGCCGCTGACCAGATCATGCTGGTTTGGCCCTACGTTGCCGTCCAGCCCCAAATACCAGTTGATGTTGCCGTTTACCGTGAGCCCCGCATCCGCGCCGGGGCTGCCGTCAACCCCGTTGAGGTTGTTTGCCAGCGCATCTACGTAAATGCCCTGGACACCCACCTCCCCAGCGCTCCAGATGGGGGCGTCCTGGCCGACAAACTTGTCAAAGTTGGCATTCACCACGACCGGTACCGTTCCGCGGAGGTACTGGCCCAGAATGTTGGCCGCATACTGCACGGCATTGAGCCGCGCCTCACCCAGGGTGGTGGCGGGATTGCCGCCCACCGGGTTGAACGGCGTGGGATCGTTGAAGCCCTCGCCGGGGTTGTCCTGAACGACGATGACGATTTCAAGGGCCGGCGCCGGCACCGGAGCCAGCATTCCGAGCAGCAGGGTGGTCACCAGAAGAGAGGCAGCGACACTGCGCCCCTCGCGGCGTCCAGAGCGTGGAACGGATGTCATGGCGCAGTTACTTCTCGTTTGTTCATATGGAGCATTTCCACGGGCCGATGCACGCCGGGTTCATGGTCGTTTGCTCACGCAGAACCTCAATAACGTGACACAACTAATTGAATAGACGAAAAATACTTGCGTGTCCAGTGCAATCTGCCAATCTTGCCGTGCTTTGTCAAATGACCGTTCGGCAATTGCGTACATCGGCGCCTGGCACATGGGCTTGAATCGAGCCGGCGGTTTGCCCGACATCCGCCCGGCACCGGGTATGATACCGCCCAAGTTATCGTCTGCGAAAAAGGCAAGTGATTGAGAACCTGAGAAATATCGCCATCATCGCCCACGTCGATCATGGCAAGACCACGCTCGTGGACCAGCTCCTGCGCCGGTCGGGCACGCTGGACGCGCGTGCCGCGGTGCCCGAGCGGGTACTGTCCATGGTGGACTCGGTCCTGCTGCTGGTGGACGCGGTGGAGGGGCCCCATGCCCCAGACCCGGTTCTGACCGCCAGGGCCCTGGCCCGGGGGCTGGGGCCCATCGTGGTTATAAATAAATCGTGGTTATAAATAAGGTGGACCGCCCCGGCGCCCGGCCCGGCCGCTACGGGCGCCGGACCAACGGCGTGCTGGTGGCCAACGGCAGCGGCAAGGCACTGGCCTGCGCCCTGTTCAACCTGCGGAGCGGGGGCGGCTGTTCATCGGTCCGGGCGAGGAGGTGTACGAGGGCATGATCATCGGCGTGCACGCGCGCGACAACGACCTGGTGGTCAATTCCATGAAGGCCAAGCAGCTCACCAACATCCGGGCCGCCGGCTCCGACGAGAACCTCCTGCTCACCCCGCCCCGGCGGCTCACCCTGGAGCAGGCGCTGGAGTTCATCGACGACGAGCTGGTGGAGGTCACCCCCGCCGCCATCCGCCTGCGCAAGAAGCTCCTGGCCGAGGCCGACCGCCGGCGCGCCGCCCGCGCCAGCGCCTGAGACCCGTCTGGAAACAGGCCGGTCCGGCGCTTATGATGGCCGGGCCGGTGACGGTGATTCCGGCCGCACACACACAATCAGAGGGGGAATACCATGATCGGCAGAAAAAATGTCGCGTTCGGATTTCTCTACCTCGTGCTCACCGCTGCCCTCGGGCCCTACATGGTGGTCAAGGTGCTGCCCGACGTGGGCGCCGCCATGCAGGAGAAGCAGGCCGCGGTGGGCCGGCTGCAGCAGCTCAAGGAGAACGACTTCGAGGAAGAGCTGGAGCCGTTGCCGGCGGAGGCCATCGCCAGGGCCAACACCGACGGCATCCTGGCCCTGAACAAGGTTCTCAACACCGGGGACCTGCTTGACCAGATCAAGGGTGGCCCCCATGCCCACGGCAACCTGGAGGCGCTGCTCAACATCGCCGCCGGCCTGGCGCTGTGCTTCGTCGCGGTGGGGCGCCTGTTCAAGCAGATCATCTCGTGGCTGTTCATCCTCGGTGCGCTGTTGCACTCGGGCATGCTGTACCTGCTGAGCTTCGGCCAGGGCTGGGCGGCGGTGCCGCTGCAGGCCGGCCCGTGGCTGGTGCTGGCGGCATTGCTGGCCATGGGCGCGGCGGCGGCCGTGGGGTTCCGCGGCGAGATCGTGCGCGATGACTGAGGCGGGCGGTACCGGGGCGCGGCTGATCTGAGGAGTACGGCCGCCCGTGCGCACGCTGTATCCCCGCATCCAGCCCTACAACACCTTCCGCCTGCCGGTGGAGCCGCCTCACGAACTGTACGTGGAGGAGTGCGGCAACCCGCGCGGGCTGCCGGTGCTGTTCGTCCACGGCGGCCCCGGGGCCGGCTGCGAGGACTACCATCGCCAGTTCTTCGATCCCTCCATCTACCGCATCGTCCTGTTCGACCAGCGCGGGGCCGGGCGCTCCACGCCCCATGCCGAGCTGGCCGGCAACACCACGCCCGCCCTGGTGGCGGACATGGAGGCCATCCGCGAGCACCTGGGTATCGACCGGTGGATCCTGTTCGGCGGCTCCTGGGGGTCCACCCTGTCCCTGGTGTACGCGGAGATGCATCCGGAACGGGTGCTGGGGCTCATCCTGCGCGGGATCTTCCTCTGCCGCGAGCGCGAGATCCGCTGGTTCTACCAGGAGGGGGCCAGCCGCATCTTTCCCGATGCCTGGGAACAGTTCCTCGAACCCATTCCGCCGGAGGAGCGCGGCGACCTGGTGGCGGCCTACTACAAGCGGCTCACCGGCGAGGACGAGATCGCGCGCCTGCATGCGGCCCGGGCCTGGTCCCTGTGGGAGGGCCGCACCTCCACCCTGGTGCCCAGGCGGTCGGTGCTGGAGTTCTTCGGCAGCACGCACACCGCACTGGCGCTGGCGCGCATCGAGTGCCATTACTTCGTGAACCACATCTTCCTGGAGGAGAACTACATCCTCAATCACGTCCGCCGGCTGGCGGACATTCCGGGCATCATCGTGCAGGGCCGCTACGACATCGTCTGCCCCATGGAGAGCGCCTGGGAGCTGCACCGGGCCTGGCCCCTGTCGGAGCTGGAGATCGTGCCCGAGGCGGGGCACGCCGCCACCGAGCCCGGCATCGTCGATGCCCTGGTCAAGGCCACCCGGGCCATGGTGCGGCGGGTCCAATGATCGCACTGCTGCAGCGCGTGGCCGCCGCCCGGGTGGAGGTGGCGGGACGGACGACGGGTGCCATCGATCGCGGGCTGTGCGTGTTCCTCGGCGTGGAGCGCGGCGACGACGAGGCCGTCGCGGACCGCCTGCTGGAGCGGGTGGTGCACTACCGCGTGTTTCCGGACGACCAGGATCGCATGAACCTGGATCTGCTGCAGGTGGGCGGGGGCCTGCTGCTGGTGCCCCAGTTCACCCTGGCCGCCGACACCCGCAAGGGCAACCGCCCCAGCTTCACCCCGGCGGCGGCGCCGGAGGACGGCGCGCGGCTGTTCGAATATTTCACGGGCCGGGCCCGCGGCCTGCCGCTGGTGGTGGCCACCGGCGTGTTCGGCGCCCACATGCAGGTGACGCTGACCAACGACGGTCCGGTGACCTTCTGGCTGCGGGTGGCGCCGAACAAGTAGTGGCGAGTGGTGAGGGGCGAGGGGCGGCCAGCATCCAGCCCCCGGCTTCTGCATGGCTGTTCCAAAATCCGGCACAGCGCTACCTGCCCGCACCGAACCGGTTATGCGACGGAACGCAGAAACGCAGAGTGCGCACAGAAGAAGCCGATACATGTAGGAGCGGCCCCTGGCCGTGATTCAGAGGACAGAGGTCGGAAGACAGAGGACAGAAGAGCGTTAGGTGCGGGGGCTTCGCTACCATACCCTGCAAGAGGTTCCGTCTTCCGGTCTCTGCCCTCCGTCACCCGTCTTCTGAACGGGCGGCGCTCTTACGGCATTGACTCCCGTACAGACAAGCAGCGGGCGTAGCCCGGATGGAGCGTAGCGGAATCCGGGGGCGGGCCGGAGCCCGGCCCCCGTCGCGCGCCAGCGGCGCGCGCAACCCTCCCAGCAGCCAGCACCCAGCCGCCAGCCCCTTCACATTCCGAACAGGGCGAAGTAGCCCAGGTTGTACCACACGTGCAGCAGCACCGGCGCGGCGAGCGCGCGGGTGCGCTCGAAGAAGAAGCCGTAGACCAGCGAGGGCACGAACACCGCCGCCGCCCACAGCGGGGGGTGGGCCGGAAGATGCGCCAGGGCGAACAGCAGGGAGGCGGCGGCGTTGGCACCGCTGATGCCCAGGATCCGGCGTGGCGGCAGGTGGCGCAGGAGCCAGTCCTGGATCATGCCGCGAAAGACGATCTCCTCCAGCACCGGGTAGGCCAGCACCAGCAGGGCGAAGCGGCCGGGGCCGTCCGCGATCCAGGCCGGTCCCGCGGCGCCGCCGTGCCAGGCCAGGGCCGCCCACAGCGGGAGCGGGGCCGCCAGCGCCACCCACAGCAGGGGGTCGCGCCAGGCCAGGGGGCCGGCCCTCATGGGACGCCGGCCACCGCCACCCGGTCGCGGCCCGCCGCCTTGGCCCGGTAGAGGGCGGCATCGGCCCGGCGCAGCAGCCCCTCCGCATCCCGGGCGGCGTCACCGGCGGCGGTGGCGACGCCGGCCGAGAGGGTCACCGCGACGGGCGGGTCCCGGTCCAGGCTCACCGGCGACGCCGCCACCGCGCGGCGGATGCGTTCGGCGATCTCCCCGGCCAGGGCGGTGCCGGTGTCCACCAGCAGGACCACGAACTCCTCGCCCCCGTAACGGGCCAGCACGTCGCTGTCGCGCAGCTGGCCGCGGATGGTGGCGGCGGCAGCGCGCAGCACCGCGTCACCGGCGGCGTGGCCGCGGGTGTCGTTGATGCGCTTGAAATGGTCCAGATCCAGGAACAGGCACGACAGGGGCTGGCCGGTGCGGGCGCTGCGGCGGCACTCCTCGGCCAGCCGCTGCTCGAAGTAGCGCCGGTTGTAGGCCCCGGTGAGGGGATCCAGCAGTCCCAGCCGCTTGACGCGCTCGTGGTTGAGCGCGTTCTCCAGGCTCACCGCGACGAAGGCCGCCAGCCGTTCCAGGAAGGCACTGCCGCTGCCCGCGGGGTAGCGCGCCGGATCGCGGCTGGCCAGCACCAGGGCGCCCAGGGTCCGGTCCTCGCGGCGCAGGGGCAGCAGCGCGGCGGAGGCACAGGGCCCGGCCAGCGCCTCCCGCACCAGCGGCGGGGCCCCGTCCCCGCAGGTGCCCAGCCAGGGTTCGCGCGGCAGGGACGCCGGTTCGCCGCGCCGGAGATGCAGGCCGGCGGGCACCGGCCGGCCGCTCTCGGCCAGATAGTGGCGCCACTCGTCGTCGGGATCGAACAGCACCAGGGCTGCCTGGTCGAGGCCGGTGTTGCGCGGATAGACCGCGAGTATCAGCTCCAGCAGGCGGTCCAGCCCGGCGCTGCTCACGAGCTTGAGTTCGAAGTCCTGCAGCCGGTTCAGCTTGCGTTCGTTCTCCCGCGCGCGCGCGATGTAGGCCCGGAGCTGGCGGCGCAGTGCGCGGGGATCGCCGCCGGCCGTCCCGCTCACGACACCGCTGCCTCCGCGGTGCGCGCGGGGGCGAACCGTTCCAGGGTCTCCAGCACGCGCTCGGGGCTCACCGGCTTGGTGAGGAAGCCGTCCATGCCGGCGTCGAGGCAGCGGCTTCTGTCCCCGGGCGTGGCGTTGGCGGTGAGCGCCACGATGGGCAGGCGCGGGCCGGACTCGCTCCGGCGCCAGCGGCGGGTGGCCTCCAGCCCGTCCATCTCCGGCATGCGCATGTCCATGAACACCAGGTCGTAGGGCTCGCCGGCCAGCGCCGCCAGGGCCTCGGCGCCGTTGCGCACCCGCGTCACCCGGTGGCCGGCCTCGTGCAGGAACACCATGAGTACGCGGGCGTTGATGTCGTCGTCTTCCGCCACCAGGATGCGCCGGGCCGCCGGTGCGGGCGGGGCGGTGCGGGTCTCCTCGGTCCGGGCCGGGGCCAGCAGCCGCCGCAGGTCGTCAAGCCGCACCGGGCGCACCAGCCGCGCGTCGCAGGCCAGGGCCCGGGCGCGGGCCTGCTCCAGCCGGTCCAGATAGGTGATGTGGACCAGCGGGGTGCCGGGCGCGAGCCGCTGCCGCAGGCGCTGCACCGCCTCCGCCGGGGTGTCTGCATCGAGGGCGTCGGCCACCAGCACCAGGTCCGGGGCCGGCGCCGGCGGCCGATCCGGCAGGTCCTCCACCGCCGCCGCCGCCAGGGTGTCGGCCCCCAGGTGGGCCAGGTAGTCGGCCAGGATGCGGCGGCTGGCGGCGTGGGGATCGGCCAGCCACACCCGTGCCCCGGACCGGCCGGTGCGGGGCCGGCCGGCATCGCCTTCCGCGGGCAGCGGCAGCTCCAGGCGAAAGCGGGTGCCCTCGCCCGCGCGGCTGTCCACCGCGATCTCGCCGCCCATGAGTTCCACCAGCCGCCGCGAGATGGTGGTGCCCAGGCCGGTGCCCGTGGGTCCGCCGGCCGGCGCCTCGCCCTGGTAGAAGGGCTCGAAGATGCGGCCCAGGCGCTCGGGCGGGATGCCGGGCCCGGTGTCGGCGACCTCGAAGCGGATGCGGCCGTCCCGTTCCCCCGGCGTCACGCTGAGCAGGATCTCGCCGCCGTGGCAGAACTTGACCGCGTTGCTCACCAGGTTGAGCAGGATCTGGCGCAGCCGGGCGGCGTCGCCCCGCACCGTGTGCGGCAGGCGCGGGTCGATCCAGGCGAGCAGCTCGGTGCCGTTGGCATTGGCGTTGGGGGCGAACATCACCGCCACCGCGTGGACCACCGGTTCCAGGGCGAACGGGGTGGTGTCCAGCTTCAGCTTGCCGGCCTCGATCTTGGACAGGTCGAGCACGTCGTCGATGAGGGCGTGCAGGGCGTTGGCGGCCTCCACCAGGGCGTTGACGTACTCCGTCTGCTCCGGCCCCAGCCGCGAACGGCTGAGCAGGCGGGCCATGCCGATGACTCCGCTCATGGGCGTGCGGATCTCGTGGCTCATGGTGGCCAGGAACTCGCTCTTGGCCCGGTTGGCGCGGTCGGCCTCCTCGCGCGCGCGGCGGAGCTGCCGCAGCATGGAGTGCAGGTACAGCGGCAGCACCACCAGGAATGCGAGATAGAGCAGGGTCTTGAGCGGGTCGCTGTGCCAGGTTCCGAAATGGAACGCGGTCCCGACGAACGCCGCGGTGCTGGCGGCGGTGACGGCGAACAGGGGCCCGCGCCCGTAGCGGGCGCCGTAACTGATGAAGATCCAGATGAAGACGAGGTAGTAGGGGCTCAACGGCCCCGCCTCCATGAGCACCATGGCCACCGCCACCGAGCCCACGTCCAGGATGGCGGTGGCATACCTGCGCCACGGCACCCGGGGAAAACGGATCACCGACCACAGCACCAGCACCGAGTAGGTGGTGAACACGGCGCTGAAGTAGACCACCTTGCGCAGGTCTTCGGGATGGCCGGAGGAGTAGGCATCGGCGGCGGCGAAGGCCGCGAACACCACCCAGACCCCCAGCCGGATCCACGCCTGGGTGTACTCGTTGCGGCGGCGCAACTGCGGATCGATGAGGCGTCTGATCATGGCGCTGTCGTGGCTGGCGCCGGCCTGCGCGAGGCTGGGCTATAATGCCCCCTTCCACGGTTCGAGGCAGTTCAATGTTAACCGATGACCGCAAGAAAATCTGGGGCATCGAGCAGGAAATGACCCCGGAAAACAAGTGTGGTTTCTGTACCGGCACCCGCTGTTGCACCTACGTCACCCAGCCCATCGAGACCCCGCGCAGCAAGGACGACTTCGATCACCTGCTGTGGCAGCTCGCCCATGAGAACGTGCAGGCCTACAAGGACGAGGACGGCTGGTTCCTGCTGTTCCTCACCCCCTGCCGCTTCCTGGGACCGGCGGGCCGCTGCCGGATCTACGACCGGCGCCCCCTCATCTGCCGCGAGTACGACAACGACTACTGCGAGTACGACGCCCCGGCGGAGGAAGGGTTCGAGCTGTTCTTCGACGGCTACGAGAGCCTGCTGGCCTACTGCCGCAAGCGCTTCCGCAACTGGGACCGGCGCTACGACTGAACCGGCGCCTGCTCCGGCGGCATGATCTCGGCGAAGCCGTCGATGGCGGCGAACCCCGCGATCTCGCGCCGGGGCGCACGGCTGTCCGGGCGGGCCACCGCCAGCAGGTGGCCCATGCCCCACTGCCGCGCCGATTCCAGCACCGCCAGGCTGTCGTCCACCAGCAGGGTGCGGGCGGCGTCGAACCCGGTGTCCGCCTGCAGCCGGTCCCAGAAGGCCGGCTCCTCCTTGGGCAGGCCGTAGTCGTGGGCGCAGACGATCCCGTCCAGGTGGCGGTCCAGGCGGGTGCGGGCCAGCTTGAGGGTCAGGGCCTTGTGATGGGCGTTGGTCACCAGCAGCGCCCGCCGCCCGCTGCCGCGCAGCCGCTGCAGGAAGGGGATCACGTCCGGGTGCACGCTGATGAGGTGGTCCACCTCGGCCTTGAGCGCGGCGATGTCCAGCTCCAGGGTGCGCGACCAGTAGTCCACGCAGTACCACTGGATGGTGCCTTCCACCGAGGCGAACAGGGGGAACAGGCGGGCCTTGGCCTCGTCCACCTCGAGGCCGTGTTTCTGGGCGTAGCGCAGGGGCACGTGCTGGCGCCAGAAATAGGTATCGAAGTACAGGTCCAGCAGGGTCCCGTCCATGTCCAGCAGGACGGTGTCGATGCGGTGCCAGTGGAGGGTGGTCATGGCAGGGTCGGCGGCGGCAAAGTGCTAGTATAGCCGGAAGCGCCGGCGGGGCACGCGCGGCGGCGCGTGGGGCAGGCATGAGCCAAACTGGCAAGTTTCTGATTTTGATTGCTTTATCTCTCACCGGCGGGCTGCGGGCCGAGATCACGCCGGAGGAGCTGGAACGCTGGTTCCGGAGCGACGAGTTCGCTCCGCCGCGGGAGACGCCGGGGCCCGAGGCCCGGCCCCGGTTCCTGGACCCGCCGCCGCGGGGGCGCCTGCACCACCAGCGGGCCGAGATCGCCATCGTGGCCCGCAGCCTGGACGACGGCTGGGTGCGGGTGACCCAGTGCCACGAAAACATGGACCCGGCGGACGAGGTGGAGATCGTGTTCCGCCCGGGACGGGCGCGGGGGCTCGAGGTGGTGAGCCGCACGGGCATCGGCCGGGCGTGGGTGGCCGGTGATCGCGTGCGCATGGCATCGGTGCGCCGGGGGGCGGCCATCTGCGTGCGGGGCTGGCTGCGCTCGCTGCGCATCAACGACGACGGCTCCTTCACCTTCCACGGCGGGCCCTACATGCGGCGCCGGGCCGGGGGTTACCTCCCCATGCACGTCTCGGCGCGGCTCGACTTCGCCGGCACCGGGCTCAAGCCGGCGGCGGTGGAACCGGCGCCGCAGCCCGGCTTTCGGGTGTACCGCGAGCGGGGGGCACTGCGCTACGAGGCCTGGTTCACCGGCCGGCTGCGCACCACGGTGCGATTCTCGGCCGACATCCTCTGACGGGGCGGGTATCCATGGGCGGACAATCACTGGACAAGGCGGAGCTGGAGCGGCTGCTGGAGCAGGTGCTGGCCCTGGCGCGCGAGGCGGGACGCCGCATCCTCGATGTCTACGAGCGGGCCTACATGGTGGAGACCAAGGACGACGCCTCGCCGGTGACCGAAGCCGACATGGCGGCGCACGAGGTCATCGTCGACGGCCTGCAGTCTCTGCCCCATGCCTGGCCGGTGCTGTCGGAGGAATCCGTGGACATCCCCTTCAGCGCCCGGGCCCGGTGGGACACCTACTGGCTCGTGGATCCGCTGGACGGCACCCGCGAGTTCATCAAGCGCAACGGCGAGTTCACCGTCAACATCGCCCTCATCCATGACCACGAGCCGGTGCTGGGGGTGGTCTACGTGCCGGTGAAGGACCTGTACTATTACGCCGCCCGCGGCCTGGGGGCCTGGCGGCGGGAGGACGACAGGCCGGCACGGCGGATCCACGTGCGCCGCGCCGGCCAGGGCCCGGTCATCATCGCCGGCAGCCGTTCCCATGCCTCGCCGCGGTTGCAGGAGTTCGTGCGCAACGTGGGCGAGGCGGAACTGGTGAGCATGGGCAGCTCCCTCAAGTCCTGCCTGGTGGCGGAGGGCCGGGCCGACGTCTATCCCCGCCTGGGTCCCACCTCGGAGTGGGACACCGCCGCGGCCCAGTGCGTGGTGGAGGAGGCCGGCGGCCACGTCACCGATCTGCAGGGCCGGCGCCTGCTGTACAACACCAAGGAATCGCTGCTCAATCCGGAATTCCTGGTCTTCGGTGACGACTCGGTGGGCTGGCGCGGCTATCTGCCCCGGGAGGGAGGCGAGGGCTGAGGGGCGCGGGCGCCCGCTGCCTCAGCACCTGTCCTCGCACTCCAGCGCCCGCAGCAGGGCGGCGGCGTCGGCAGCGGTGGGCAGGCCCACCGCCCGCACCTTGTCTCCGGCCACCAGCGCTGGCAGCGACAGCAGGCCCAGGCGCCGCACCAGCCGCGCCCCCGCCGGCTCGCTGGCCAGCAGCACCTCCAGGGTGTGGCCATGGCGCGGGGCGAGGTCGCGCCACAGTGCCTCGGCCGCCTCGCAGCTGGCACAACGGTCGGCGAGGATCAGCTGCAGGTGCATGGGTGCATCCGTGGCCGGGCCATGCGCTCCAGATAACACCCGTGGTTGTGATACGCTTTGACCACGATCAAGTGCCGCCGGATGCCGGGCGAGTCAGCACGATGAACGAGAACGTCGCCGCAGAGCTGCGCAGCGTGCCCATCTTCGAGGCGCTGCAGGCACGCGAGCTGGAGCAGGTGGTGGAGCGGATGGTGCGCGTGCGCCTGGACCCGCGCCAGCACCTGTTCAGCTATGGCCAGCCGGCGGACCGCTTCTACCTCCTGCGCTCGGGCCAGATCAAGCTGTTCCGCCTGTCCCAGGACGGCTCGGAAAAGGTGATCGAGATCATCCAGCCGGGACAGACCTTCGCCGAGGCGGTCATGTTCATGGAGCAGCAGACCTATCCGGTCAATGCCGAGGCGGTGGTGGCGAGCGAGCTGTACAGCTTCGACATGCGCTCCTTCCTGGAGCTGCTGCGCCGGTCCACGGACACCTGCTTCCGCCTCATGGCCACCATGAGCTGCCGCTTGCGCGCCCGGCTGGAGGACATCAACAACCTCACCCTGCAGAACGCCACCTACCGCCTGGTGCACTACCTGTTGCAGCAGATCCCGGAGGGTGTCATGGAGTCGCCCCAGATCCACCTCACCACGCCCAAGAGCATCATCGCCGCCCGGCTCTCCATCCAGCCCGAGACCCTGTCACGGATCCTGGCCCGGCTGGCGGACATGGGGCTGCTGTCGGTGAAAGGCAGCGACGTGACGCTGCACGATGTCGCCGGCCTGCGCCGGCTCATGTA
Source organism: Chromatiales bacterium (assembly GCA_027021685.1). Taxonomy (GTDB): domain Bacteria; phylum Pseudomonadota; class Gammaproteobacteria; order CAMYNG01; family CAMYNG01; genus JALUTW01. Next base: position 13,046 of record JALUTW010000049.1, read on the forward strand.
GCCCGGCGCAGGGCGTGGGCGGTGAACAGGGCCAGGGTGAACACCACCAGCATCCCGGCCTGGTGGGCCGCGGCCAGGGGCACCGGCACGAACAGCAGCAGGGTGGCAATGCCCAGCCCGGCCTGCACCGGGACCGCCGCCGCCAGCAGGTTCAGGCCCAGGCGGGCCCGGGGCGGGAGGGTCCGGCGCCGGGCCCACCACCAGACGCCGAGGGTGCCGGCCAGCAGCAGCTCGGCCAGCAACCGGTGGTTGAACTGCACCGCCGGGATGTGCTCGAACAGGTTGCGCCAGCCCGGGACCAGGGCCCAGTAGTCCGGCGGCAGCCACCGGTCCCCCATGAGCGGGAAGGTGTTGTAGGCCAGGCCCGCCTTGAGGCCCGCCACGAATCCACCCGAGAGCGCGGTGATGGCCACCCCCGCGGTCAGTACCGCCACCACCCGGCCGGCCCGTGCATCGGGGTTGTCGCGCTGCGGGTACAGGAGCGACAGGGCCAGCCACAGCATGTAGGCATAAATAAGGAGTGCCATGCCCAGGTGGGCGGTGAGGCGGTAGGGACTCACGTGGGGCCGGTCCACGAGGCCGCTCTGCACCATGTACCAGCCCAGCAGACCCTGCAGCCCGCCCAGGATGAACAGGCTCACCAGCGGCCCCACCATGGGCCGGCTGAAATGGCCCCGGACCAGGAAGTAGAGAAACGGCAGCAGGAAGACCAGGCCGATGAGCCGGCCCAGCAGCCGGTGTGCGTACTCGAACCAGAAGATGGACTTGAACTGGTCCAGCGTGATGCCGCGGTTTTTGAGCCGGTACTCCGGAAACTGCTTGTACCGATCGAAGGTCTGCCGCCAGTCGGCCTCGGACAGGGGCGGGACCACGCCCATGATGGGATCCCAGTCCACCATGGACAGGCCGGAACCGGTGAGCCGGGTCACGCCGCCCAGCACCACCATGGCGAAGACCAGGGCGCAGCAGGCCAGCAGCCACGCCGCCACGGTGCGAGGCCGGCAGCTCAGAGGCGAGCGGGTGCCGGCGGCCGCAGGCGGGGTCGGAGACAGGATGGCGGTGTCGTCCATGGTGCTCATCCGGTGCGCGGGGCGCTCTTCCGCCACAGCAGGGTGAGACAGGCGGGCACCAGCAGTGCCGCTGCCAGGTTGTGCACCAGGGCCGGGCCCAGGCCGGCGGGTGTGGCCGTGACCACCAGCCCCGACAGCACGGCCAGGGCCGTGATCCCCAGCACCGTGGCGGCGGTGCGGCGCAGCCCCGGCCTGCGCCATGCACCCAGCGCGGCGGCCACTGCGGGCAGCAGCACCACCGTGGCCCAGGCGTGCACCGCCGCCACCGGCACCCGTTGCCAGTCCAGCAGGACGCGCAGACTGCAGCCGCCGGTGGCCGCGCACGGCTGCAGTCCGAAGGTGGCACTGGAGACGGCGCCCAGCACCAGCACCAGCGTTGCACCGGCCAGTCCGCCCCGGGCCAGCCGCTGCAGGTGCCGGTCCCTTGCACCGCCGGACGCACGCGGCCCCTGTTGCAGCCACGCCAGCCACAACAGGGCCAGCAGCGCCATCCCGCCCAGCAGGTTGCCCAGGGTCACCGCCACGGGCGCCACGCCGCCGGACCAGATGCCCAGCGCGGCCAGCCCCGCGGTGAGGGCCGCCGCCGCCAGCAGCGGCGGCAGCATGGTGTGCGGACCCCGCCGCCACACCCGCCCCAGCAGTCCCAGCAGGATGAGCGCCAACCCGCCTGCGCTGGCCCGGTGCACGCGCCGGGCCGGGTTCGCCCCGGTCTCGGCGGTACCGGCGAGGCGGCCGTAGCACTGCGGCCAGGGACTGCACCCCGGCCCGGATCGCACCAGCCGCAGCTGGGCACTGGCAGCGATGACGGCCAGCATCAGGCCCAGGGCCAGGACCAGCAGCAGGCGAGTGACCGGGTCGGCGCTCACGGTCAATCCTCCGGCCGGGCCAGGCGGGTCTTCACCTCACCCCGCACCAGGCGCACGCGCTTGGCATTGGTCTTCCAGTCCACCTGGTTGTGGCCGTAGGCGAAGTTCCAGGCCCAGGCCCCGGGATAATACAGGTGGGTCTCGCTGGTCCAGTACTGATCCGCACGCGCGTTGGGAAAGAAGGCCGGGTCCTGGGTCGGGCCCGGATAACGGCGGTGGCGATCGTTGATGGAGGCGATCTCGGCCTGGTCAGGCAGCCGCCAGTCGTTGAAGCCGCACCAGCCGGCGGCGTTGACGGCCTCGATGAAGGCCAGGGTGTCGCAGGCGCTGCCCCGGCATTGTCCGCCGTCGCGTTTGCCCTCCGCCCCCTTGTTGCGCCGCGGGTCCGGGTCATACCAGGTATAGGTATGATCGGCATCGTGCAGGCCGCCGTCGCCCTGCTTCACCTCCCATACCAGCCCGGTGACGCGATCCCGGACACAGGCCCATGGCTGGCGGCCGAAGTCGCCCGTCCCCGTGTACCGCGTGCCATCCTGGTTGAGCCGCTCGAAGCGCGCCTCACCCTCCGGCATACGCTCCGACGGCGGCGATGACTTGCATCCGGCCGCGAGCAGCAGCACGAAAAGGATTGTGCAGTGAACTGCTGGGATTTTCATGTCAGGTCGGATCATCGGCGCAATCAACACCTTGCCGTTGACCTTAATCAACACCACCGGCATGCCAGACATCGAACCACCGGTGGGGCAGGCGCGTCTTGACCTAGGTCAAACACGATGTCCGTGTTTGGGTCTATGAATTGAAACACGCCGACCGGATGCCATGGCAACGGCGCAAAGACAACGCCGCATGCAAGAACCAGAGGAGATTCGTCCATGGCCGAGCACGTACACAACGAGTCATCCGAGGCCGAATCCATTCCCGTGATGCAGCGGATCCTGGACAACCCGTTTCTGCTGCTGTTCCTGGGCGTGGTGATGCCGACGGTGTTTTACATCATCTGGGGCATCATGGAAATCATCTCGATCCCCATTGCCAAATAGCAACAACACCCGGCGCCGTCCCCTGTTCCGGCGTCGCAATGGAGGGCTGCCATGAGCTCGATAATGCCACCGCACCAGAAGATCTGGTGGAAACAGCCGCTTGATCGCGTCGAGGGCATGTGGATCGCCATCGCCCTGCTGTGGTCCCTCATCATGTTTGCCATGATGCCGTTCTGGCACGTCTACGGTAAACAGAACCTTTCCAACGAGGCCTACCGCACCACGCCTGAAGCATTCGGCAAGAAGGTCCAGGCCATGATCGACCAGTACACGGTGCGCACCGAGACCGACCAGCAGATCCCGGTGGTGCGCCCGCCGGCAGGCAGCGATGTCTACCTGGCGGGGCGTCTGTGGCAGTGGTGGCCCATGCTGGAGCTGGAGAAGGGCAAGAGCTACCGGCTGCACCTGTCGTCCATGGACTGGCAGCATGGGTTCTCGCTGCAGCCCCTCAACATCAACCTGCAGATCATCCCGAACTACGAAACGGTGGTGACCATCACGCCGGACACCAGCGGCGAATTCACCATCGTCTGCAACGAATACTGCGGCATCGGGCATCACTCCATGCTCGGAAAGATCTACGTCGTGGAATAGGAGGACACCGCCAATGGCCGACAACAATCTGTTCCGGGTCTGTCCCACGACCGGGCTCCAGTTCCACAAGCCTGCCGAGGCCCTGATGAAGGCCAATGCCTTCGTCGCGGTGGTCATCCTGCTCATCGGTGGTGTTCTCGCCCTGCTGGTGACCCTGACCCGCTGGCCCGCCGTGCACCTGCTGCCTGCGGACCAGTTCTACCAGGCCCTCACCGCTCACGGCATCGACATGCTGATCTTCTGGATCATCTTCTTCGAGATAGCGGTGCTGTACTTCACCTCGTCCACGCTGTTGCGCTGCCGGCTGGCGACACCGCGCTGGGCCTGGGCCGGGTTCATCCTCATGGTGGTGGGCGCGGCCTGGACCAACATCGCCATCCTGCGCGGCGATTCCAGCGTGATGATGACGTCGTACGTGCCCATGCCGGCCAACCCCAACTTCTACCTCGGCCTGATCCTGTTTGCGGTGGGAGCGCTCATCGGCTGCTTCGTGTTTCTCGGCACCCTGGTCATCGCCCGGGCCGAGCGCACCTATGAGGGTTCCATCCCGCTGGTGACCTTTGGCGCACTCACTGCGGCCATCATCGCAATCTTCACCATCGCCTCGGGGGCCATCATCCTGATTCCCACCTGGCTCTGGTCCGTCGGCTACATCAGCCAGATCGACCCGCTCATGTACCGCCTGGTCTGGTGGGGGATGGGGCATTCCTCGCAGCAGATCAACGTCTCTGCCCACGTGGCGGTGTGGTATGCCATCGCCGCCATCGTGTTCGGAGCCCGGCCCATGTCGGAGAAGGTGAGCCGCTCGGCCTTCCTGCTCTACATCCTGTTCCTGCAGCTGGCGTGCGCCCACCATCTGCTGGTGGATCCGGGCATCAGCTCCGAGTGGAAAGTGTTCAACACCAGCTATGCCATGTACCTGGCAGTGCTGGCGTCCATGATCCACGGCCTGACGGTGCCGGGGTCCATCGAGGTGGCCCAGCGCGAGAAGGGCTTCAACCGCGGGCTGTTCGAGTGGATCCGCAAGGCCCCGTGGGGCAACCCCACGTTCTCCGGCATGTTCCTATCGCTCATCGGCTTCGGCTTCCTGGGCGGGATCTCCGGCGTCATCATGGGCACGGAGCAGATCAACATCATCATCCATAACACCATCTACGTGCCGGGCCACTTCCACGCCACGGTGGTGGTGGGTACCACGCTGGCCTTCATGGCGCTGACCTACTGGCTCATCCCGGTCCTGTTCCGTCGCGAGCTGGTTCTCAAGGGCCT
>JALUTW010000050.1 GCA_027021685.1 Chromatiales bacterium
CCCTTTTCGTATCATGTCCGGGCAAGTCGGTGCAAGCCGGAAAATGCCAGCGAAATCACGTTCCGGGCGCATCTAAAAAGAGGCCGGCCCCGTTCGGGGCCGGCCTGGGGGACAATGCCGCCGGATGGCGGCTGCCAGAGCTCAATGGCGCCCGCGGGTCACGGTGATGGTGCCCGATTCACCCGAATGGCCGTCGGCGTCCGTTGCGATCACCGTGGTGGTGGTGGGGAAGCGTCCGGCCCGGAACAGCCCTGTCTGCGGGTCGATGGTGCCCGCGCGCGGGTTGGTCAGCGACCAGGTGTAGGGCCCCGCCCCGCCGTCGGCAGTGAACTGGATGGTGCCGAAACGGCCCACGGTGGCGGTGTACGGCGTGATGCTGATGACGTGGTTGTCGGTCACCGTGATCACGCCACTGTTGCCGCTGATGCCGTCGGCGTCGGTGGCCGTCACCACCACCGTGCCCGGGGCCACCGCGGTGAGCAGGCCGGTGGCGGCGTCGATGGTGGCCACGGTGGTGTCGCTCACGCTCCAGGTATAGGGCGCCGCCCCGCCGGTGGCGGTGAACTGCAGGGTGTCGCCCACCAGCACCGTGGCGGTCTGGGGCGAGACCAGCACCTCGCGCACCTCGATGTTGCCGCTGGTGACCGAGAGGCCGGCGGCGTCGGTCACGGTCACCGTCGTGGTGCCGGGGCCCACCGCAGTGAGCAGGCCGGTGGCGGCGTCGATGGTGGCCACCGACAGGTTGTTGCTGGCCCAGGTGTACGGCGGAGTGCCGCCGGAAGCGGTGAACTGGAGCGTGTCACCCACCGCCAGCAGCGCGGTGGACGGCGAGATGGCGATGTCGGAGACCACGATGTCGCCGGTGCTGTCGCTGAAGCCGTTGGCATCGGTGGCGGTGACCGTCACCGTGCCCGTGGCCACGGCGGTGAGCAGGCCGGTGGTGGCATCGATGGTGGCCACGGTGGCATCGCTCACGCTCCAGGTGTAGGGCGCGGTGCCGCCGGTGGCCGTGAACTGCAGCGTGTCGCCCACCTGCAGCACGGCAGTGTCGGGCGAGACCACCACCGTGGTCACGGTGACCGAGGCGGTGCCGGCGAGGCCGTTGGCGTCGGTGGCGGTGACCGTCACCTGGCCCGGGGCCAGTGCCGTGAGCAGGCCGGTGGCGTCGATGGTGGCCACGGTAGCATCGCTCACGCTCCAGGTGTAGGGCGCGGTGCCGCCGGTGGCGTTGAACTGGAGGGTGGTGCCGGCGGCCAGCGTGGCTTCGGCCGGCGTCACCACCACCCGCACCAGGCGGGCCAGCGCGCCGGCGGCGTTGAGACGCCCGCCGGTGACCGTGATCCCGGCCAGGGCCGGGACGGGATCGACGCCTTCCATGATGGCGGCCTTGAGCGACACCAGGTCCAGCCCCGGATCCTCGGCCAGCAGCAGGGCCGCGGTGCCGGCCACGTGGGGCGTGGCCATGGAGGTGCCGGAGAAGCTGGAATAGGTATTGGCCGGCGTGGTGCTGAGGATGCTCACCCCGGGCGCGCCGAGATCCACGGTCACGGCGCCGAAGTTGGAGAACGAGGCCAGGGCGTCGTTGTCGTCGGTGGCGGCGACCGAGACGATGTTGTCCAGGTCGTAGCTGGCGGGGTAGCTGGGCGTGACATCGGTGTCCACGCCATCGTTGCCTGCGGCGGCCACGAACAGGTGACCTGCATTCTGAGCCGCGAGGATGGCGTCATACAGGGCCTGGCTGAAGGCGCCGCCGCCCCAGGAGTTGTTGGAGATGCGGGCACCCATCATGACCGCATATTCCAGGGCGCTGATGGCGTCGGCGGTGGTGCCGGAGCCGCGCGCGCTGAGAAACTTGAGCGGCATGATGCGCGCCGACCAGTTGACGCCGGTCACGCCGACGGCATTGTTGCCCACGGCGGCGATGGTGCCGGAGACGTGGGTGCCGTGGTCGTTGTCGTCGAAGGGATCGTTGTCCCCGTTGACGAAGTCCCAGCCCATGACGTCATCGACATAGCCGTTGTTGTCGTCGTCGATGCCGTTGTTGGGGATCTCGCCCGGGTTGGTCCAGACGTTGCCGGCGATGTCCTCGTGATTGTAGTCGAGCCCGGTGTCGATGACCGCAACCACCACGTCGGTCCCCGTCTGGATGTCCCAGGCCTCGGGGGCGTCGATGTCGGCATCGGGTGTGCCGCCGGTCTGGCCCGTGTTGTCGAGCCCGTAGAGTTCGGGAAAACGCGGGTCGTTGGGGATTGCGGCCGCGGTGACGATGTAGTTGGGCTCGGCGTATGCCACCGCCCCGCTCGCCCGCAGCCGGGCCATGGCGGCAGCGGCCGACATTCCCTGCCGGGGCCTGGCCAGTGCCAGGCCCCCGACCAGCCGGAACCGGCGCGCCTCGGTACACCCGGCGGCACCCAGCACGCGGGCCTTCTCCGCGTCGGTCACGCCGGCCTTGAACCGCACCAGGATCCCCTCGGCGGCACCCGGGACGGCCGGGGCCTGGCCCACGACTGCAGCGGCCGGCTGGCCCAGAATGATCATGACCGCGGCCAGCAACCAGCCGGCCGCCTTCCATGCACGTCTGTTCATGTCTCTGCTCCTGTTTCTCTATAGCAACTGCGCGGGACGGTCCGCGGCCGTGCCGCCGGGCACCGTCACTTGAGGGAACTGGGCTTGAGCCCCAGCTTCCCGTAGAGCCAGGTGGCCGGGCAGAAGCCCGCAAGGCCGGCCACCAGCAGCATGGCTGCCGGCAGGTAGGCCAGCCAGTGTACGTTCCAGTTGGACAGCCAGTAGCTCAGCCACAGCATGGCCGAGGCAGAGATCATGGTGGCGCGGATGGCGGACATGGGAACCTCCTGTTATGGATCGGGTGGATGAATCATGAACAAGGCGGGGCACCGGCGGCCGGTGCCCCGCCCTCCCCTATTCCACGACGATGAACTGCGTCATCATCTCGTGATCCTCGTGCTCCAGGATGTGGCAGTGCATCATGTAGGCCGTGGTGATCTCGTTGGGATCACCGGCGTAGTCGTCGAACCGGCCGATGACCCGCACCGTACCCATGGGCGGCACCTTGAAGGTGTCCTTCCAGCCGGCATCCTCCGGTGCCGGCGGGCGCCCATTGACATCCAGTACCTGCCACAGGATGTCGTGGATATGGACCGGGTGCATCATGCCGGTACGGTTGACCAGCTCCCAGATCTCCGTCGTTCCCAGTTTCGGAAACGCATCCACGCGGTTTTCATCGTAGGGCACTCCGTTGATGACCCACGGCACCCCCGGGGCCATGCCAAATACCCAGCGGCGCGTTTCGACTGCTGCTGCCGGGTCGAGGCGTTCAATGGTGCGCAGGACTTGTGGTATGGTGCTGGGGTCGTCTTCCACACGGACCACATCGAACCGCATGATCTGCGAAGTGCCCGCCCCGCCGGCGGTATTCTGCAGAATGATTTGATCGCCGACGCTGGCGGTGCCGAAGTCGATGATCACGTCCACCCGCTCGGCCGGTGCAATGTTGAGGCTGCTGCGCACCACCGGGGCCTCGAGCAGGCCGCCGTCCGAGCCGATCTGAACGAAGCTGGCGCCATTGGACAGCACCAGGTTGTAGGAGCGCGCGTTGGAACCGTTGAGAATGCGGAAGCGGTAACGCGAGGTTCCCACCTCGAAGTAGGGATAGGGCGTGCCGTTCACCAGGATGGTATTGCCCAGCTCGCCCATGATGTTATCGGTGTACACCAGCGAGCCGTCGGCTGCGAATGTACGATCCTGGATGACGATGGCCACCTCGTGGTCACCCGACGGCAGGCCCAGAGAACGCTCGTAGTCGTCCTCAATGATGTAGAACCCGGCAAGCCCGGCATAGACTTGATCACCGGTCAGATCCTTGGTGTGATCATGGTACCAAAGCGTCGCCGGCACCTGCTTGTTGGTGTAGTAGTAGTCCTTGGAGGTGCCGGGATTGACGTAGTCCACCGGGTGGCCGTCGAAGCCGGCCGGCATGTGGCCGCCGTGCAGGTGGGTGGTGGTGCGGATGTTGGAGTTGTTGATTTGCCGCACGATGATTTCCTGGTTGGAATCCACCCGGATGGTGGGGCCCGGGGTCATGCCGTTGTAACCCACGATGCCGGTCTGGAACCCGGGGATGATTTCCACGTCGGCGTTCTGCTGCACGATCTCGTAGATGGG
>JALUTW010000051.1 GCA_027021685.1 Chromatiales bacterium
CATCCTTCCACGCTCCTACTTGTACTAGGAGGCTGGCTGCTGGCCGCTGGGATTCATTCCCGGGATCGGGAAGAGTACCGGCCCCCGGTTCCCAGCCCATAGTACCCAGCCCCCAGCCCCCAGCACCCAGCGGCCAGTACCCTCTCTAAATCCCAGCCCCCTTTCTGATACCCTCCGGCGGGTTATCCCGGCCGCTGGAGGCGATGCACATGAAGGAAATGGACCGGCTGGTGGAAATCATGGCCCGGCTGCGGGACCCGGAGGCAGGCTGTCCCTGGGACCTGGCCCAGACCTTCGAGACCATCGTGCCCCATACCCTGGAAGAGGCCTACGAGGTGGCGGAGGCCATCGAGGCCGGGGATTTCGATCATCTCAGGGAGGAACTGGGAGACCTGCTGTTTCAGGTGCTTTTCTACGCCCGCCTGGCCGAGGAGCAGGGACGGTGGGATCTCGGGGACGTGGCGCGGACCCTGGCCGGAAAGCTGGTGCGGCGCCATCCCCACGTGTTTGCCGGACGGGCGGTGGGCGACGCCGCCGAGCAGACCCGACAATGGGAGGCGCACAAGGCGGCCGAACGCGCAGCCCGCGGCGGCGGGCCGGCCGGTGCCCTGGACGGGGTGAGCCGCGCGCTGCCGGCCTTGTCGCGGGCGCAGAAACTGCAGCGGCGGGCGGCGCGGGTGGGCTTCGACTGGAACGGACCGGAAGGGGTGGTGGCCAAGCTGGAAGAGGAGCTGGACGAGCTCAAGGGGGCACTGGCCCGTGACGATGCGGCCGGGGCGGCCGCCGAGCTGGGGGATCTCATGTTCACCGCGGTGAACCTCGCCCGGCACCTGGAGCTGGACGCCGAGCAGGTGCTGCGGGCCGCCAACCGCCGCTTCGAGGACCGTTTCCGGCGCATGGAAGAGCGCCTGGGCGGGCCCGGGGCGGCGGCCGCGGCCACTCCCGGAGAGCGGGAAGCGGCCTGGGCCGCGGCCAAGGCGGAGGAGGGCCCGGAATGAGTGCGCGGGCACCATGATGGTGCACGGATAGAACCAAAAGAGCGATATTGGTGCATGTTCTGCTGTCCAGATCCATCATAGAACTTATAAAACTTTGATAATCAAACATATGTCAATTTTGGTGCGGAATTTGCAATTACCGGCACCAATTTAGAACAGTCATAACACGGCAAGAACAAGGGGAGACAGCAGATGGAAACCCTCGAATCCGGCGCAGACGTGCTGTTCGTGCTTCTTGGCGCCATCATGGTCCTGGCCATGCACTCCGGCTTCGCCTTTCTCGAGGTGGGTACGGTGCGCAAGAAGAACCAGGTCAACGCCCTGGTGAAGATCATCACCGATTTTTCCGTGTCCACCGTGGCCTACTTCTTCATCGGCTACCTGGTGGCCTACCAGACGGGTTTCCTCGACTCCGCGGCCAGGCTGGTGAAGGACAACGGCTACGCCCTGGTGAAGTTCTTCTTCCTGCTCACCTTCGCCGCCGCCATACCCGCCATCATCTCCGGCGGCATCGCCGAGCGGGCCCGGTTCTATCCCCAGCTTGCGGCCAGCTTCGTCATCGTGGCCTTCATCTATCCCTTCTACGAGGGAATGATCTGGAACGACAACCTGGGCCTGCAGGCCTGGATCGAGGGCGCCTTCGGGGCCCAGTTCCACGACTTCGCCGGCTCGGTGGTGGTTCACGCCATGGGCGGCTGGCTGGCGCTGGGCGCGGTGATCCTGCTGGGGGCGCGGCAGGGCCGCTTCCGCAAGGGCGCGCCGGCGGATCCTTCCCATCCGCCGTCCTCGGTGCCCTTCCTGGCCCTGGGTGCCTGGATCCTCACCGTGGGCTGGTTCGGTTTCAATGTCATGTCGGCCCAGAAGCTGGCCGAGATCTCGGGCCTGGTGGCGCTCAACTCCCTCATGGCCATGGTGGGCGGCGTGCTGGCCGCGGTGCTGGCCGGGCGCAACGACCCGGGCTTCGTCCACAACGGCCCGCTGGCCGGACTGGTGGCGGTGTGCGCGGGCTCGGACATCATGCACCCGGTGGGGGCGCTGGCGACCGGTGCGGTGGCCGGGGCCCTGTTCGTCTGGACCTTCACCCTGTGCCACAACAAGTGGCGCATCGACGACGTGCTGGGGGTCTGGCCCCTGCACGGCCTGTGCGGGGCCTGGGGCGGCGTCGCCGCCGGAATCTTCGGGCTCGAGGCCCTGGGCGGACGCGGCGGCGTCACCTTCGCCGCCCAGCTCGCCGGCACCGCGGCGGGCGTGGCCATCGCCCTGGCGGGCGGGTTCCTGGTCTACGGCCTGCTCAAGGCCACGGTGGGCATCCGCCTGAGCGCCGAGGACGAGTTCCAGGGCGCCGATCTCTCCATCCACAGGATCGCCTCGGAGTCCGTCGTGGACTGAGCCCGGGCGCGGCCCGGGCGGTGGCGGGGGCGGGGGAAAAATGCTAAGTTTTCCCGCCCCTTCCATCCCCGGACCGCGTTGATGCCCGGCAAGCTCCACATCCGCACCTTCGGGTGCCAGATGAACGAATACGACACGGCGCGCATGGCCGACGCGCTGGCGGCCTCTCACGGCCTGGAACTCACCGACGACCCGGGCGCGGCCGACGTGCTGCTGCTCAACACCTGCTCGGTGCGGGAAAAGGCCCAGGAGAAGGTGTTCTCGGAGCTGGGCCGGTGGCGGCCGCTGAAGGCGGCGCGGCCGGAGGTGATCATCGGCGTGGGCGGCTGCGTGGCCAGCCAGGAGGGCGAGGCCATCCTGCGGCGGGCGCCCCACGTGGACCTGGTGTTCGGGCCCCAGACCCTGCACCGGCTGCCGCAGATGATCGACGAGGTGCGTGCCCGCCGCCGGGCGGTGGTGGACGTGAGCTTTCCCGAGATCGAGAAGTTCGACTGCCTGCCGCCGCCGCGGGTGGAGGGGCCCACCGCCTACGTCTCGGTGATGGAGGGCTGCTCCAAGTACTGCACCTTCTGCGTGGTGCCCTATACCCGGGGCGAGGAGTTCTCGCGCCCCTTCGACGACGTGCTGGCCGAGGTGGCGGAGCTGGCCGCGCGCGGCGTGCGCGAGGTGACCCTGCTGGGCCAGAACGTCAACGCCTACCGCGGCGCCATGCACGACGGCGACAGCGCCGATCTGGCCCTGCTCATCCACTACCTGGCCGCCATCGACGGCATCGACCGCATCCGCTTCACCACCTCGCACCCGCTGGAGATGAGCGACAGCCTCATCGAGGCCTTCGCCGAGGTGCCCGAGCTGGTGGGCCACCTGCATCTGCCGGTGCAGTCGGGCTCCGATCGCATCCTGGCCCTGATGAAGCGCGGGCACACGGTGCTGGAGTACCTGTCCATCGTGCGCCGCCTGCGCCAGGCGCGGCCCGGACTGCAGATTTCTTCGGATTTCATTGTGGGCTTTCCCGGCGAGACCGAGTCTGATTTCGAGGCCACCCTGGCCCTGGTGGAGAAGGTGGGGTTCGACCATTCCTTCTCGTTCGTCTACAGCCCGCGCCCGGGCACGCCGGCGGCGTCGCTGCCCGACGACGTGCCGCCCGAGGTCAAGAAGGCGCGGCTGGCGGCGCTGCAGTCGCGCCTGGCGCAGAGCGCCCGGGCCATCGCCGAGGGCATGGTGGGGACGGTGCAGCGCGTGCTGGTGGAAGGGCCGTCCAGGCGGAATCCGTGCCAGCTCGCCGGGCGCAGCGAGAACAATCGTGTGGTAAACTTTGAAGGACCCGCTTCGCTGACAGGTCGATTCGTGGACGTGGTCATCACCGAGGCACTGCCCAACTCCCTGCGCGGCGTCCTGGCCGAGGGCCGGAACGCGGGCGCCGCGCGCGCCGGCCGCTGAGTCCGCGTCCCGCCCCCGAACTTGAGTACCCATCCCTTTTCCGCCGATTTCATCCTCGAGCCCGTCGACCACCGCCGGCTGGCCAACCTGTGCGGGCAGTTCGACGAAAACCTGCGCCAGATCGAGCGCCGGCTGGGGGTGGAGATCAACAACCGCGGCAACGCCTTTCGCGTCATCGGCGACTCGCGCTCGGTGCAGGCCGCCGGCCGGGTGCTGCGCGATCTCTACGACCAGACCAGGAGCGGGAGCCTGAGCCCGGAGCGCATCCACCTGTTCCTGCAGGAGTCGGGCGTCGAGGCCCTGCTGGAGGAGCCCGCCGAGCCGGCCCCCGAGGTGGTGGTGCGCACGCGCCAGG
>JALUTW010000052.1 GCA_027021685.1 Chromatiales bacterium
CGCCGAGGGATCTCGTGACATGCAGCGCAAACTCTGCGTCTCTGCGTCTCTGCGCCTCTGCGTTGGATGTTGACAGACTCCGTTTTCACTGCCCGTCCAGGGTCTCGACGCGGATGCGGGTCACGGAGCCCTCGATGACGGGCAGGGCCTCGATGCCGGCGATGGCATCGTTCATGTTGCCCTCCACCACGCGGTGGGTGAGCATGATGACGGTGGCGTGGGGCGTGCCCGGCAGCGGCTCCTTCTGGATGATGGCCTCGATGCTGATGCCGTGGTCACCGAGGATGCGCGTGACCTCCGCCAGCACCCCGGGCCGATCCTGGGCCTGCATGCGCAGATAATAGGCCGTCTCCACCTGGGCCATGTCCAGCACCGGCTGGTCGGACAGGGCATCGGGCTGGAAGGCCAGGTGCGGGACCCGGTTCTCCGGGTCCGCAGTGAGGGTGCGCACCACGTCGACGATGTCGGCCACCACCGCCGAGGCGGTGGGCTCGGCACCGGCCCCGGCCCCATAGTACAGGGTCGGCCCCACCGCGTCGCCCTTGACCAGCACCGCGTTCATCACCCCGTCCACGTTGGCGATGAGGCGCCGCTCCGGGATCAGGGTGGGATGCACCCGCAGCTCGATGCCGTGGCTGTTGCGGCGGGTGATGCCCAGGTGCTTGATGCGGTAGCCCAGCTCCTCGGCATAGGCCACGTCCTCGCGGGTGATGCGGGAGATGCCCTCGGTGTACACCGCATCGAACTGGAGCGGAATGCCGAAGGCGATGGAGGCCAGGATGGTGAGCTTGTGGGCGGCATCGATGCCTTCCACGTCGAAGGTGGGATCGGCCTCGGCGTACCCCAGGGCCTGGGCCTCCTTGAGCACGTCGGCGAAGTCGCGCCCCTTGTCCCGCATCTCGGTCAGGATGAAGTTGCCGGTGCCGTTGATGATCCCGGCCAGCCACTCGATGTGATTGGCTGCCAGCCCCTCGCGGATGGCCTTGATGATGGGAATGCCGCCGGCCACCGCGGCCTCGAACGCCACCATCACGCCGCGCTCGCTGGCCGCGGCGAAGATCTCGTTGCCATGCTTGGCGATGAGGGCCTTGTTCGCGGTGACCACGTGCTTGCCCTGCTCGATGGCGCGCAGGACCAGGTCCCGGGCCAGGGTGTCGCCGCCGATGAGCTCGACGATGATGGCCAGCTCCGGGTCGTCCACCACCTCGTTGGGATCGGTGGTCAACGCGATGCCGCTGGTATCGAAGGGCCGCGGCCGGTTCAGGTCGCGGGCCGCGGCGCGGGCGATCTCGATGCCGCGTCCGGCCCGGCGCGTGATCTCGCCGGCGTTGCGCCGCAGCACGCCGACGGTGCCGCCGCCCACGGTGCCCAGGCCCAGCAGGCCGATCTTGACCGGTTCCACTTGCGTCCGACTCCTTGCTGCTCGTTGGGGAATTCTGACGACGGGTTCTATCCCCCGGGCTGCGCCTGGCGCAGGCCGGTGTCGCGGCGGAACATGTCGCGGATGCCGCGAATGGCCTGGCGCGTGCGATGCTCGTTCTCGATGAGGGAGAACCGCACGTGGTCGTCACCGTAGGATCCGAAGCCGATGCCCGGCGACACCGCCACCTTGGCCTCGCGCAGCAGCCGCTTGGAAAACTCCAGCGAACCCAGCTCGCGGTAGGGCTCGGGGATGGGCGCCCACACGAACATGGTGCCGCGCGGCTTCTCCACCACCCAGCCCAGGGCGTTGAGCCCCTCGCACAGCACGTCGCGCCGGGACCGGTAGCGCTCGCGGATCTCCTCGACGCAGTCCTGCGGCCCCTCCAGGGCGGTGATGGCCGCCACCTGGATGGGGGTGAACATGCCGTAGTCCAGGTACGACTTCATGCGCGACAGGGCCGCCACCAGGGTGGCGTTGCCGCACATGAACCCCACCCGCCAGCCGGGCATGTTGTAGGTCTTGGACAGGGAGTAGAACTCCACCGCCACCTCGCGCGCCCCGGGCACCTGGAGGATGGAGGGCGCGGTGTAGCCGTCGAACACGATCTCGGCGTAGGCCAGGTCGTGCACCACCCAGATCCCGTGCTCGCGCGCCACCTCCACCACCCGCTCGAAGAAGTCCAGCTCCACGCACTGGGTGGTGGGGTTGCCGGGGAAGTTGAGCACCAGCATCTTGGGCCGCGGCCAGGTGTCGGTGATGGCCTTCTCCAGTTCCTCGAAGAAGTCCACGCCGGGCACCAGGGGCACGTGGCGGATGTCGGCGCCGGCGATGATGAATCCGTAGGGATGGATGGGATAGGCCGGGTTGGGCACCAGCACCGCGTCTCCCGGCCCCACCGTGGCCAGGGCCAGGTGGGCCAGGCCCTCCTTGGAGCCGATGGTGACGATGGCCTCGGTCTCCGGGTCCAGCTCCACCCCGTAGCGGTCGCGGTACCAGTTGCAGATGGCCCGGCGCAGGCGCGGGATGCCGCGGGACAGGGAGTAGCGGTGAGTGTCGCGGCGCTGGGCCACCTCCACCAGCTTGTCCACGATGTGCCGGGGCGTGGGCTGATCCGGGTTGCCCATGCCGAAGTCGATGATGTCCTCGCCGCGGGCACGGGCCTCCGCCTTCAACTGGTTGACGATGTTGAAGACATAGGGAGGCAGGCGCTTGATTCTTGGAAAGTCGTCGAACACGGCCCCGGAACCGTTGAGCCCAAAACAAACACGGGGCTCCCGCCCCGTGTCACAAGGGTTTAACACGCCGTTGAAGAACGGCCTGTTAAAGCGGGGCAGGGATGCCCCGCACGCAAACCGGGCGCGCTGGCGCCTGATTTGGCGTGGCCGAACCCGGACCTGCGCCGGGTTCGGCGCGTCGAAAAAGGCCAGGACGACCTTTTTCAACAATCTGTTAACATTACCGGCACAGCCGCCGCGCTGTCAATCTGCCGCTTCCGGAGACGCCGTGCAGTTCAGCCTCGAGGCCAGCCAGGGCATCCGCATCGTGGCCTACGCCGAGGGCCAGGTGACCATCAGCCGCGCCCCGCCCGGCGCACCGGCCGGGGCCGGGGCCGAGGTGCTGCGCGGCAGCGCCATCATCCTGCCCGAGACCGTGGTCCCCCACTGGCCCCCGCAATGCCCGGAGGACCTGCGGCCGGAGCACCTGGAACCGGTGCTGGCGCTGGGCCCGGAGCTGATCCTGCTGGGGGTGGGGGCGTGCATGACGGCACCGGACCCGGGGCTCATCGCCCGCGCCAACGCCGCCCGGGTGGGATTGGAGATCATGGACACCGGGGCCGCCTGCCGCACCTACAACATCCTGGCGGCCGAGGGGCGGCGGGTGGCGGCGGCGCTGCTGATGGTGGGGGCGGTGCCTACTTGAACAGGGCGTCCTGGGAGAAGCCCTGGCTCTCCAGGATCTCGCGCAGCTTCTTCAGGGCCTCGATCTGGATCTGGCGCACCCGCTCGCGGGTGACGCCGATCTTGTTGCCCACCTCCTCCAGGGTGCAGGCCTCGTAGCCGTTGAGCCCGAAGCGGTGTTCCACCACCTCGCGCTGCTTGTCGCTGAGCATGGAGAGCCACTTCTCGATGTTGCCGCGCACGTCATCGTCCTGCAGCAGCAGCACCGGATCGGTGTTGTTCTCGTCGGGAATGGCGTCGAGCAGCGACTTGTCGGCGTCGCGCCCCACCGGGGTGTCCACCGAGGTCACGCGCTCGTTGAGGCCGAGCATGCGCTTGACGTCCTCGATGGGCTTGTCCAGCATCTCGGCGATCTCCTCCGGGCTGGGCTCGTGGTCCAGGGTCTGGGCCAGGTGCCGGGCCGCGCGGAGGTAGATGTTGATCTCCTTGACCACGTGGATGGGGAGGCGGATGGTGCGGGTCTGGTTCATGATGGCCCGCTCGATGGTCTGGCGGATCCACCAGGTGGCGTAGGTGGAGAAGCGGAAGCCCCGCTCCGGGTCGAACTTCTCCACCGCCCGGATGAGGCCCAGGTTGCCTTCCTCGATGAGGTCCAGCAGGGCCAGGCCGCGGTTGAGGTAGCGCCGGGCGATCTTCACCACCAGGCGGAGGTTGCACTCGATCATCTTCTTGCGCGCGTCCTCGTCGCCCTTCTGGGC
>JALUTW010000053.1 GCA_027021685.1 Chromatiales bacterium
GCCAGGAGATGGAGCGCCGCCACACCCCGGTGCAGGAGGGGATCGGGCTCAACGGGTGCCGCCAGCGGCCTCTCGAATCCGCCGGACCACATGGGCCGTCTCCGGGTCGATGGGAACCGCGCCGCCCAGAAGATAGTCGTGCAGGAGCTGGTCGGGCAGTTCCAGCAGCGCCTCCAGCGCCGCCCGCTCGGGCGGCGCCAGCCGGTCGTAATGGGACTCCACGAAGCCCCCCAGCAGCAGGTCCAGCTCCAGCATGCCGCGGCGGCACTGCCAGCGCAGGCGCGCCCGCCGGCGTTCCCCGGCCCCCGGCGCCGGCGCCTCAGATGGCATGCTCCACCATGAGCTTCTTGATGGCATGAATGGCCCTGGTGGGATTGAGCCCCTTGGGGCAGACCGCGGCGCAGTTCATGATGGTGTGGCAGCGGAACAGCCGGTAGGGGCCGTCGAGCTCGTCCAGCCGTGACTCGGTCTCCTGGTCGCGGCTGTCGGCCAGGAAGCGATACGCCTGCAGCAGGGCTGCCGGGCCGCGGAAGCGATCGGGATTCCACCAGAAGGACGGGCACGAGGTGGTGCAGCAGGCACAGAGGATGCACTCGTAGAGGCCGTCGAGGCGGTCCCTCTGCGCCGGCAGCTGGCGGAACTCCACCTCCGGGACCGGGTCGTGCACGATGAGGTAGGGCCGCACCGAGCGGTAGTGATGCCAGAACCGGCTCATGTCCACGATGAGGTCACGCACCACCGGCAGGCCCGGCAGCGGCCGCACCACCACCGGTTCCTTCAATTCGCCCAGCGGTGTGATGCAGGCCAGGCCGTTGCGGCCGTTGATGTTCATGCCGTCGGAACCGCATACGCCCTCGCCGCAGGAATGGCGGAAGGACAGGGTCTCGTCCTGGGCCTTGATGCGCAGCAGGGCGTCGCGCAGCATCATGGTGGGTTCCAGGCCCTCCACCTCGTAGTCCTGCATGCGCGGGGCGGTATCGGTCTCGGGGTTGTAGCGGTAGATGCGAAAGCGCACGGTCCCGGCCTCCTCTCAGTACACCCGCTCGCGCGGCGGAAAGGGCTCCACCGTGAGCGGCTTCATGCGCACCGGCTTGTAATCCAAGCGCCGGCCCTCGCGGTAGAACAGGGTGTGCTTGAGCCAGCGCTGGTCATCGCGCTCGGGAAAGTCCACCCGCGAGTGGGCCCCGCGGCTCTCCTGCCGGGCCAGGGCCGAGGTCACCGTGGCCACCGCCAGCTCCATGAGGTTCTCCAGCTCCAGGGCCTCGATGCGCGCGGTGTTGAACACCCGGCTGTGATCGGTCAGAACGGCATCGTCCAGCCGCGCCTTGAGCTCCAGCACCTTGTCCAGGCCCTGCTCCAGCACCTCGGCGGTGCGGAACACGCCGCAGTACTCCTCCATGACCGCCTGCAGCTCGGCCCGCAGCGCCGCTACGCTCTCGCTGCCCGTCCTGCGGTCCCACCGGGCCAGGTGGGCCAGGGCGGCGTCCACGCCGTCCTGGGCCAGCGGGCGGTGGTAGCGGTTCTCGCGCAGGAACTTGATGATGTCGTTGGCCGCGGCACGGCCGAAGACCACGATGTCCAGCAACGAGTTGCCGCCCAGGCGGTTGGCCCCGTGCACCGAGACGCAGGCGCACTCGCCGGCGGCGTACAGGCCCGGGATGGCCTCCTCACCCGAGTCCACCGGCACCACCACGCGGCCGAAGCGGTCGGTGGGAATGCCGCCCATGGTGTAGTGGGCGGTGGGATAGACCGGGATGGGCTGCTCCGCCGGATCGATGCCGAGGAAGATGCGCGCCATCTCGCAGATCCCGGGCAGGCGCTTGTGCACGGTCTCCGCCCCCAGGTGATCCAGCCTGAGCAGGACATGATCCCCGTTGGGCCCGCAGCCCCGCCCCTCGCGCACCTCGATGGCGATGGCCCGGCTGACCACGTCGCGCGAGGCCAGGTCCCTGGCCTTGGGGGCGTAGCGCTCCATGAAGCGTTCGCCGTCCTTGTTGATCAGGTAGCCGCCCTCGCCCCGGGCCCCCTCGGTGATGAGCATGCCCTTGCCGGCGATGCCCGTGGGGTGGAACTGGAAGAACTCCATGTCCTGCAGCGGCAGCCCGGCGCGCAGCACCATGGCCATGCCGTCGCCGGTGTTGATGTGGGCGTTGGTGTTGGTGCGGAAGAGCTGGCCGGCGCCGCCGGTGGCGATGAGGGTGGTCTTGGCCTCGATGAGCAGCGGCTCGCCGGTCTCGATCTCCAGCACCAGCGCCCCGAGCACGAAGCCCTCGTCGTCCTTGATGAGATCGACGGCGAAGTACTCGTCGAAGAAGTGGGTCTTGGCCCGGATGTTCTGCTGGTACAGGGTGTGCAGGATGGCGTGGCCGGTGCGATCCGCCGCGGCACAGGTGCGCGCCGCCTGCTCGCCGCCGAAGTTCTGGCTCTGGCCGCCAAAGGGCCGCTGGTAGATGCGGCCGTCCTCCAGGCGCGAGAACGGCACCCCCGAGTGCTCCAGCTCGTACACCAGGTGGGCGGCGGCGCGGCACATGTACTCGATGGCGTCCTGGTCGCCCAGGTAGTCGCTGCCCTTGACCGTGTCGTACATGTGCCAGTGCCAGGAATCGGGCAGCACGTTGCCCAGGGCGGCGTTGATCCCGCCCTGGGCGGCCACGGTGTGGGAGCGGGTGGGGAACACCTTGGACACCACGGCGACGTTGGCCTCGGCCTGGGACAACTGCAGCGCCGCGCGCAACCCGCCGCCGCCGGCGCCGATGACGAGGGTGTCGAACCTGCGGCGGGCGATCTTCATGTGATCTGGGCCAGCAGGAGGATGACCACCGCCCACGCCCCCATGACGATGACGGCCAGCGCCAGCAGGGTCAGGGCCGTGAACCGCAGCGCCCCCGCCGGCACGTAGTCCATGACGATGTCGCGGCCACCGACCCAGCCATGGAGCAGGAGCGCGGCGAAGAACAGCGCCGTGGCCACCGCGTACACCGGGTCGGTGAGCAGGGCACGCCAGCGCACGTAGTCCCACGGGCCGGCCAGGATCCAGCCGGCGAGGGAGAACAGGAGAAAGGCGGCCAGGTAGGCCGCGGACAGCCGCTGCCAGAGCCAGGTGCGGAGACCCTGGGCGCGGATGCTCACAGCAGGCACCCCGCGGCCACCAGCGCAGTGACGGCGCCCGCCGCCAGCACCAGCCAGGCCGAGACCCGGGCGGTATTCACGTTCAGCCCGCAGTCCAGGTCCATGAGCAGAAACCGGATCCCGGCGAAGAAGTGATGGGCCAGGGCCCAGACCACCGGGATCGCGGCCAGCCGCACCCAGGTCTGGTCCAGCCAGCCCGTGACCCGGGCGAAATCCTCCGGCCCGCGCAGGGACAGCTGCAGTCCGTAGAGCAGCAGGGGCACCAGCAGGAGCAGGATGGCACCGGAGATGCGGTGGGCGATGGAGGCGACGCCGGTGACGGGCAGCCGGATCAGGAACAGGTTGAGAAAGACCGGACGCTGGTTGTTGTTGTTGGACATCAATGTCAGTTTAGCGCACGCTGCATCCGCTTCCAGTGCCGGTGCCGGTGCTATAATCCACCGGGCCCGCGACGGGCCGGGTCCATGGTTTCACAAGCGGTCAGGACAATGCAAGCCGACGCTCCGCGTTCCGATCCCTTCATCGAATCCATCCTCGCCTCCGGCGGCCAGGTGGGCCCCGACGGCGTATGCCATTTCGCCGACCCCGTGACCGAGGTGCGCGCCGCAGCCGAAGGCACCGTGGTGGTGCCCCTGACCCATCTCGGATTCGTCCGCGTCACCGGTGACGAGGCCCGCGACTTTCTCCAGGCCCAGCTCGCCACCGACGTGCGCCCGGTGACGGCGGAGCGTTCCACCCTCGCCGCCTGGTGCAGCCCCAAGGGCCGGGTGCTGGCCAGCTTCCGGCTCCTGTTCCGTGACGATGCCTTCTGGATGGTGCTGCCCCGCGAACAGGTGGAACCCGTATCGCGCCGCCTGCGCATGTTCGTGTTGCGCAGCAGGGTGACCGTGGACCCGGTGGAGGACGGGCTGGCCGCCCTGGGGCTGGCCGGCGCCG
>JALUTW010000054.1 GCA_027021685.1 Chromatiales bacterium
GGCGGTTCCGGGTGACACCTGGATGGCTGGGGCTCGTCCACGCACCACCTTACAACCATAGCAATGGACGCGCGTCGCGCCAGTACACACAATATTCGGCCGGAAATTTCCCGGGGTCGCCCGTTCGTGACTGGAAATCCGTGGAAGAGGTGCGCCGCCGCCCCGGGTACTGACAGGATATCGAACGAGGCCATCCTGACTCTTTCAACGCGCCGGAGCCGGTGCAGGTCCGGCTTCGGCCATGCCGAATCAGCCGCTTGCGGGGCTGACTTGCGTCCGGGGCACCCCTGCCCTGCGCCGGCAGCGCTGTCTTTCGACAGCCGGCTAAAGTTCAGCCCCCGGATCACGATAAGATGAGATAACCCGACTACCCACACCGCCGGTCCGCGTCCTGGCATCGGGGCCGGCCCCCGGAGCCCCATGCAGCAGATCCTCGTCGTCGAGCCCTCCGCCACCCTGCGCCACGCCCTGCTGCGGGTGTTCAAGCCCGGCGGCTATCTGGTGGATGTGGTGAAGGACTACGCCGCGGCGGGGCGCCGGTGCCAGGACCCGGGCACCTATGCCGCGGTGGTCATCGGCTGGCCCGACCGCGCCTCCCGCGCCAGCGACGACCTGCTCCACACCCTGAGCCAGCGGGCCTGTGCCAACACCGCGGTGCTGGTCATGGCCCACGAGGCCACCCTCTCCGTCATGGACTGGGTCTCGGCCCGGCCCCGCACCGGCCTGCTGCTGTGGGACAACCACCAGGACGCCGTGCGCTCGCTCCACAAGCTGCTGGCCTTCGACCGCCCGCCCGCCGCCGGCCAGGCGGAGCCGGCCCGCGTGCTGCTGGTGGACGACTCGCCCACCGCGCGGGTGCGCTTCCGGCGGCTGCTGGAGCGCGCGGGCTACGACACCGTCACCGCCGCCTCGCCCGAGGAGGCCCTGCAGCGGGTGGCCGAGGAGAGTTTCGACCTGGCCATCCTCGACTACTTCATGCCGGAGATGAACGGCGACGAGCTGTGCCGGCGCCTCAAGTCGCAGCCCCACAGCACCCACCTCGCAGTGGCCATCCTCACCAGCACCTACCTGGACCGGGTCATCACCGACTCGCTGGCGGCGGGAGCGGTGGAGTGCATGTTCAAGAACGAGGCCGACGAGCTGTTCCTGGCCCGGGTGGACGCCATGCGCCGCCAGGTGGAGGCCACCCGGCGGGTGGAGCAGGAGCGCCAGCGGCTGGACGGCATCCTGTCGTCGGTGGGCGACGGCGTCTACGGCATCGACCAGAACTGCCGCATCAACTTCGTCAACCCGGCGGCCCTGCGCATCCTCGGCTTCTCCCGCATCGACGAGCTGCTGGGCCAGCACCCGGCGGAGCTGTTCCACACCAGCGTCTCGCCACACCCGGAGGAGGCGCGCGACGCCGGCTACCTCTACCAGTGCATCGAGCAGGGCGAGGCCATGCACGCGGTGGAATCCGTCTTCACCCGCACCGACGGCAAGCTGGTCCAGGTGGAACTCACCGTCTACCCGCTGCGCATCGAGGGCGCGCAGGAAGGGGCGGTCATCGCCTTCCGCGACATCACCGAGCGCAAGCTGCTGGAAGAGGAACTCAAGTGGCAGGTCAACCACGACCCGCTGACCAAGCTCCTCAACCGGCGCTACTTCGAGGATGCCCTGGATCAGGAAGTCCGCCGCCTGCACCGGTCCGACGAGACCAGCGCCCTCATCTACCTGGACCTGGACCGCTTCAAGTACATCAACGACACCGCCGGCCACGCCGCCGGCGACCTGCTGCTGGTGGAAACGGGGCACCTGCTGGCGGGCCGCCTGCGCGGCGCCGACCTGCTGGCCCGCATCGGTGGCGACGAGTTCGCCATCATCCTGCGCAACGTGGATGCCGACGAGGCCTACCACTGCGCGGAGGATCTCCGCACCCTGCTCGCCGGCCGCCGGTTCACCTACGACGAGCGGGTGTACACCGTCGGCGCCAGCCTCGGGGTGTACCTCATGAGCCGCGACACCGCCTCCCCGGGCGAGGCCCTGGCCAACGCCGACATCGCCTGCCACCTGGCCAAGCAGGCCGGGCGCAACCAGACCCACGTCTACCGGCCCGACGCCGACAGCCGCACGGCCATGGACCTGGAGCTGGGGTGGTCGGCGCGGCTGCGCCGGGCCCTGGACGAGAACGCCTTCACCCTGGTCTACCAGCCCATCCTGCCGCTGGCCGCGGTGGACCCGGCGGCGGCGGACGGCGAGGGCGGGATCTGGTCGCACATGGTGGAGACCGGGCTGCCCGGCGACGTGCTCTACGAGGTGCTGCTGCGCCTGCCCGACAGCCGCGGCCAGGCCATCACCCCCGGGGCCTTCCTGCCCACGGCCGAGCGCTTCAACCTCATGCCCGAGATCGACTACTGGGTGGTGCGCGAGGCCCTGGCCTACCAGGGCCGGCTGCACCAGGCCGGGATCCGGGCCACGCTGACGGTGAACCTCTCGGCCCAGAGCCTGGACTCCGACCGCCTCATCCGCCTGGTGCGCGACGGGCTGGAACGCCACGCCCTGGAGCCCTCGACCCTGGTGTTCGAGATCACCGAAAGCTCGGCCATCTTCAACATCGACTCCGCCCGGCGCCTCATCCGCGAGCTGTCCGAGCTGGGCTGCCGCTTCGCCCTCGACGACTTCGGCAGCGGCTACTGCTCCTTCTCCCACCTGAAGAACCTGCCGGTGGAGATCCTCAAGATCGACGGCATGTTCCTGGCCAACCTCACCGCCGATCCCATGGACCTGGCCATCATCCGTTCCATCAACGACATCGCCCACTCCCTGGGCAAGAAGACCGTGGCCGAGGGGGTGGAGACCGCCGAGGCCCTGCGCCTGCTCCGGGACACCGGCGTGGACTACGTGCAGGGCTACTACATCTCCCACCCCCTGGACCTGGTGCCCGAGTCCGAGGAGGCGGCCCGCCACGACCCCTTCGCCAGCGGGCTCATGGCGGTGGACCCGTCCCGGTTCCGCGACCGGAGCTGACCCGGCGCGGGCCCCGGCCCCCGCGGCTGGTGTACAATTCAGGGCCCGGCAGCGAGGGGCCCCCATGGACAGCTTTCACGGCACCACAGTCATCTGCGTGCGGCGCGGCGACCGCGTGGTCATCGGCGGCGACGGCCAGGTCACCCTGGGCGACACCGTCATGAAGGGCAACGCGCGCAAGGTGCGCCGGCTGTACAAGGACCGGGTCATCGCCGGCTTCGCCGGCGGCACCGCCGACGCCTTCACCCTGTTCGAGCGCTTCGAGGCCAAGCTGGAGCAGTACTCGGGCCACCTGGTGCGCTCGGCCGTGGAGCTGGCCAAGGACTGGCGCACCGATCGCGCCCTGCGCCGGCTGGAGGCCCTGCTGGCGGTGGCCGACGCCAGGAGCTCCCTGGTCATCTCCGGCACCGGCGACGTCATCGAGCCCGAGCACGGGCTCATCGCCATCGGCTCCGGCGGCCCCTACGCCCGGGCCGCGGCCCGCGCGCTGCTGGAGAACACCGGGCTGGACGCCCGCGCCATCGCCGAGAAGGCCCTGCGCCTGGCCGGGGAAATCTGCATCTACACCAACGACCAGCTCAGCTTCGAGGAACTGGAGGCGGAGCCCGCATGACCCAGATGACCCCCCGCGAGATCGTCCAGGAGCTGGACAAGCACATCATCGGCCAGGACGAGGCCAAGCGCGCGGTGGCCATTGCCCTGCGCAACCGCTGGCGCCGGGCCTGCGTGGCGCCCGAGCTGCGCAACGAGATCACGCCCAAGAACATCCTCATGATCGGTCCCACCGGGGTGGGCAAGACCGAGATCGCCCGCCGCCTGGCCAAGCTGGCCGACGCCCCCTTCATCAAGGTGGAGGCGACCAAGTTCACCGAGGTGGGCTACGTGGGCCGCGACGTGGAGTCCATCATCCGCGACCTGGTGGACATCTCCATCAAGATGACGCGCGAGGCGGCCATGGCCAAGGTGCGCCACCGGGCCCGGGACGCGGCCGAGGAGCGGATCCTCGACATCCTGCTGCCGCGGGCGCGCACCTTCACCTTCGGCA
>JALUTW010000055.1 GCA_027021685.1 Chromatiales bacterium
CGGGTCCTTGAGGGAAAAATAGAGGTGGCCCGAAGCGGGCCGGGCGAGGTTGGAGATCTCACCCTCGACCCAGAGGAGGGGAAATCCGCCCTCCAGCACCGTGCGGGCCTCGCGGTTGAGGCGGCTGACGGTGTAGATGTCGCGGAAAGGATGTTCGCCGCGGGAGGCGGCGTGCTCCTGGCTCATGGTCGCCCCGGGTTGACGAGATCCATTTTCAGTATGCAGAAAAAACGGGGCCGGGCATAGCCCGGCCCCGTCCATCCTCGACAGCGCAGCCTCAGAGTCTGGGCTGGGCGTTCTTGTTGGCCTCGTACTGGGCATAGGCGTTCTTGCTCTGGCGCTCGGCCTTCCTGGCCAGCTTCACCGCCTTGGCGTAGTCACCGGCCTTGAGGGCCTTCTCCGCCTTCTTGATGATCTTGCCGGTGTCGCGCCACTCGTAGCCCACGGCGGCGACCTTCTTCTTGGCAGCCTTGGCCGCGGCGATGGCGGCCTGGGCGTCGGCCTGGGTGTAGCTGGGCTCGGCAGGGCCGCCGGCGCAGCCGGCCAGGGAAATGCCGAGCAGAAGGGCGGTACAAAGCGCTGCGAGTTTTTTCATCGGTTCCTCCAGGAAGTCATGGTTGGCAGGCACCGTATTGTTCTGTAAAGGAAAAAGCCGACCCGTGCGGGCCCATGCGCGGGTGCCTTGCTGTTGTTATCACCCCCCGCGCCGTAGGGGTCTCCCTATTATGCGGGCCACTCCCCGCCTTGGCAACGCCTGCGGGCGGCCGTTTACCGGCGCCGGCTGGATCTTTATAATCCCGCCCCTTATATACGGTATCCCGCCGTATCCCGGCCCCCGACGGAAGCCTGAATCCATGCTGCGAATTGCCGAGGAAGCCCTCACCTTCGACGACGTCCTGCTGCTGCCGGCGCACTCCACGGTGCTGCCCCGGGACGTGAACCTGTCCACCCGGATCACCCGGACCATCCATCTCAACATCCCCCTGGTCTCCGCCGCCATGGATACCGTGACCGAGGCGCGGCTCGCCATCGCCCTGGCCCAGGAGGGCGGCATCGGCATCATCCACAAGAACATGAGCGCCGAGCAGCAGGCGGCGGAGGTGCGGCGGGTGAAGAAGTTCGAGAGCGGGGTCATCAAGGACCCGTTCACCGTGACCCCGGACACCAGCATCCGCGAGGTGCTGGCGCTGACCCGGGCCCAGCACATCTCGGGCGTCCCGGTGGTCGAGGGCGAGGACCTGGTGGGCATCGTCACCAGCCGCGACCTGCGCTTCGAGACCCGGCACGACGAGCCGGTCTCCAGCATCATGACCCCCAGGGAGAAGCTGGTGACGGTGCAGGAGGGCGCCGAGCGCGACGAGATCCTGCGCCTGCTGCACGAGCACCGCATCGAGAAGGTATTGGTGGTCAACGACAAGTTTCAGCTCCGCGGCCTCATCACGGTCAAGGACATCCAGAAGGCCTCCGAGTATCCCAATGCCTGCAAGGACGACCAGGGCCGGCTGCGCGTGGGCGCGGCGGTGGGCGTGGGGGCCGGCACCGACGAGCGGGTGGCGGCCCTGGTGGAGGCCGGGGTGGACCTCATCGTGGTGGACACCGCCCATGGTCATTCCCAGGGGGTGCTGGACCGCGTGGCCTGGGTCAAGAAGCACTACCCGGAGGTGCAGGTGGTGGGCGGCAACATCGCCACCGCCGAGGCCGCGCGTGCCCTGGCCGACGCCGGCGCCGATGCGGTCAAGGTGGGCATCGGCCCCGGCTCCATCTGCACCACCCGCATCGTGGCCGGGGTCGGGGTGCCGCAGATCTCCGCGGTGGCCAACGTGGTGGAAGCGCTCAAGGACACCGACATCCCCGTCATCGCCGACGGCGGCATCCGCTATTCGGGCGACCTGGCCAAGGCCATCGCCGCCGGTGCCCACTGCGTGATGGTGGGCAGCATGTTCGCCGGCACCGAGGAGGCGCCGGGCGAGGTGGAGCTGTACCAGGGGCGGTCCTACAAGTCCTACCGCGGCATGGGTTCGCTGGGGGCCATGACCAACGCCCACGGTTCGTCCGACCGCTACTTCCAGGAGGGCGGCGAGGCGGACAAGCTGGTCCCGGAAGGGATCGAGGGCCGCATCCCCTTCAAGGGCCCGCTGCGCACGGTCATCGTCCAGCTCCTGGGCGGGTTGCGGGCCTCCATGGGCTACACCGGCTGTGCCGACATCGAGCAGATGCGCACCAAGCCGCAGTTCGTGCGCGTGACCAACGCCGGCATGCGCGAGAGCCACGTGCACGATGTCCAGATCACCAAGGAAGCTCCCAATTACCGCGTTGATTGAACGGCCGGCACTCCGCTGTCCTGGCGATGGCGCGCGGGCGCGGCCCCGGGCTGCGAGAACGGAGCGGATGCCGCGTTGACCGATTTGCACGACACCGATCCAGTGAATACCCCTTCCACCGACATCCACGCCCAGCGGATCCTGATCCTGGATTTCGGTTCGCAGTACACGCAGCTCATCGCCCGCCGCGTGCGCGAGGCCGGCGTCTACTGCGAGATCCATCCCTTCGACTGGCCGGCCGCGGCCATCCGGGACTTCGCCCCGCGCGGGATCATCCTCTCCGGCGGGCCGGAAACGGTGACCGAGGCCACCACCCCGCGCGCCGACCCGGTGGTGTTCGAGCTGGGGGTGCCGGTGCTGGGGATCTGCTACGGCATGCAGACCATGGCCGCGCAGCTCGGCGGCCAGGTGGAGACGGCCAGTCATCGCGAGTTCGGCTATGCCCAGGTGCGGGCCCGGGGCCACTCGCGCCTGCTGCGCGACATCGAGGACCACACCAGCCCCGAGGGCTGGGGCCTGCTGGACGTGTGGATGAGCCACGGCGACCGCGTCACCGCGCTGCCGCCGGGATTCAGGGTCATTGCCAGCACCGACAATGCCCCGCTGGCGGGTATCGCCGACGAGGAGCGGGGCTTCTACGGCCTGCAGTTCCATCCGGAGGTGACCCATACCCGGCAGGGGGCACGCATCCTGCGCCGCTTCGTCATCGACATCTGCGGCTGCGACGGCCTGTGGACGCCGGGCAACATCATCGAGGACAGCATCCGCCACATCCGCGAGCAGGTGGGCGGCGAGAAGGTGCTGCTGGGGCTGTCGGGCGGAGTGGATTCCTCGGTGGTGGCGGCATTGCTGCACCGGGCCATCGGCGATCAGCTCACCTGCGTGTTCGTGGACAACGGACTGCTGCGCCTGGACGAAGGGGATCAGGTCATGGCCACCTTCGCCCAGCACATGGGGGTGCGCGTGATCCGGGTGGACGCCGAGGAGCGCTTTCTCAAGGCCCTGCGCGGAGTGACCGACCCGGAGCGCAAGCGCAAGATCATCGGCAACCTGTTCATCGAGGTCTTCGACGAGGAGGCGGCCCGGCTCGAGGACGTGCGCTGGCTGGCGCAGGGAACGATCTATCCCGACGTCATCGAGTCGGCCGGGGCCAGGACCGGCAAGGCCCACGTGATCAAGTCCCACCACAACGTGGGCGGCCTGCCGGAGAAGATGAATCTCAAGCTGCTGGAGCCCCTGCGCGAGCTGTTCAAGGACGAGGTGCGCAAGCTGGGCGTGGAGCTGGGGCTGCCCTACGACATGGTCTACCGCCATCCCTTCCCGGGGCCGGGCCTGGGGGTGCGCATTCTGGGCGAGGTGAAGAAGGAATACGCCGACCTCCTGCGCCGGGCCGACGCCATCTTCATCGAGGAGCTGCGTGCAGCGGACCTGTACGACCGGGTGAGCCAGGCCTTCGCCGTGTTCCTGCCGGTGCGCTCGGTGGGCGTGATGGGCGATGCCCGCCAGTACGACTATGTGATCGCATTGCGCGCGGTGGAGACGGTGGACTTCATGACCGCGCGCTGGGCCCACCTGCCCTACGAGTTTCTGGAGCGCGTCTCCAACCGGATCATCAACGAGATCCGCGGCATCTCCCGCGTGACCTACGACATCTCCAGCAAGCCGCCTGCCACCATCGAGTGGGAGTGATCGCCGGCTGAAGCTGTCTTG
>JALUTW010000056.1 GCA_027021685.1 Chromatiales bacterium
CGCGTGCCGGATCACTGCCTTTTCCGCCGTGTTGGGAGTCGGAGTTCATGGCCATCGCCTTTCCGCGGTGATTGCGTGGGACCCGTTACCCGAGACCCGGGAACCGGCCGCAGGTTCGGCGCGATGCCGGTGCAGTTGATCCAGGTCAACCGGATTCGTGGCTGGCCAGGGCGGCGCGCAGTTCCGACTCGGTGGGCTGGTGGCGGAACACCACCTCGCCGTCGATGACCAGGTTGGGCGAGTGCCTGATCTGGAATCGGTCCACCAGCTCCGGGTGATCCTCCACGTACCTGATTTCGCAGTCGTGGCCCAGGTCCGCCAGCTCGCGCTTGAGGTTGGGGGCGTGGGTACAGTTGCGGGTGGCGATGATGAAGATCTCCGGCATGGTATTCCTCCTCTTTAGTAAGGGTTCAGGGGCGGCAGCCTGTGGCGGTGTGCCAGGAACTGCCGGCAGTGTAACCGCGAATGGCCGGCCCGTGTTGATCTGCGTCAGAAGCGAACGGGGGCGGGGTCAGGACGAGGCCGCCGTGGTCGTGCCCCGGTCCGCCGCGCGGGCCAGTTCCCGCAGCCCGGCGGAAACGTCCGGGTGCAGGGGGGTGGCGGGTGCCAGCCCGCGCAGTTCATCCGGCAGCAGGGCGAGGTTGTCCGCCAGGCGCCGGCGGATGGCCTCCAGGGACTCGGGCGGGGCCAGGCGGCGGCCGTTGCGCATCACCGGCACCAGCAGCGGTTCCCCGGGCGGGTCTTCGTCCTCCAGGCCCAGGGTGTCGGCCTCCACGCGGCCGGCGGTGTCATACCGGCGGAACACCTGCTTGCGTCCGGGCCAGGTGGCCTTGCCCTCGGAGCGCTTGCGGCGGGGACGGCCGGCATATTCCGCCAGCTTGTAGGCGCAGTCCAGGTAGGGCACGTCGCTGGAGGTGTCCAGCCGGGTGCCGACACCGAAGCCGCCGATGGGAGCGCCGGCCTCCAGCAGCCGCCGGAGCTCGTACTCGTCCAGGCTGCCGCTGGCGAAGATGCCGGTGTCGTGCAGGCCGCCGGCGTCCAGGATCTCCCGCACCCGGCGGGCATGGGCGGCGAGGTCGCCGCTGTCGATGCGCACCGCCTTGACGGGAATGCCTTGTTCCGCCAGCCGCGGCGCCAGCTCCACCACCTTGCGGGCCCCGGCCTCGGTGTCGTAGGTGTCGATGAGCAGGACCACATTGTCGGGCTGGGCACGGGCGAAACGGGCGAAGGCATCCATTTCGTCGTCGTGGGCCTCGATGAAGGAGTGGGCCATGGTCCCGAACACCGGGATGCCGAAGCGCGGCGCGGCCAGCACGTTGGAGGTGCCGGCGAAGCCCGCGATGTAGGCCGCGCGGGCGGCCAGCAGGCCGGCCTCGGCGCCATGGGCCCGGCGCAGGCCGAAGTCCACCAGCAGGGCGTCCGGAGCCGCCAGCCGGCAGCGCACCGCCTTGCTCGCCACCAGGATCTGGAAATGCAGCAGGTTGATGAGGCGGCTCTCCACGAGCTGTGCCTGGGGCAGGGGCGCGGTCACCCGCAGGACCGGTTCGTCGGCGAAGAAGATCGTCCCCTCGGGCAGGGCGTGGACGTCGCCGGTGAAGCGCAGGCCAGCGAGCCAGTCGATGAAGTCGCCGCTGAAGCGGCCGCTGTCGCGGGCCCATTGCAGCTCTTCGTCGGTAAAGTGCAGGTGTTCGAGGAAATCCAGCACCTGCTCCAGGCCGGCGGCCACCAGGAAGTTGCGCTGGCGCGGCAGGCGGCGGACGAAGAAATCGAACACCGCCGTGTCCTCCATGCCCTGGTCGAAGTAGCCCTGCAGCATGGTGAGCTGGTAGAGATCGGTGAGCAGGACGCTGGACTCGGCGGACAGGGTCATGGTGACGGCCTTGGGCTGCCGGCTGTTCAGGCGGCAATGGCATCGATCCGGGCGGGCACGGCACCGGCATCCAGCATCTCCTTCACCGCGCGCTCGCCATCGCCGGGCTGTACGTCCACGGCCCGGATGGCGTCTTCCAGCAGCACCACTTCGAAGCCTTCGGCGAGGGCATCGCGCACCGTGTTGAGCACGCAGTAGTCGGTGGCCAGGCCGCCCACGAACACGCGCCGCACGCCGGCCTCGCGCAGGCGTTGCGCCAGGCCGGTGTCCTGGAATCCAGAATAGGCGTCCTTGTCCGGCGTGGTGGCCTTGGAGACGACCACGGTCTCGGCCGGCAGGCGGAGTCCGTCGGCGAAGGCTGCCCCTTCGCTGCCGGCGACGCAGTGGGGTGGCCACGGCCCTCCCTGTTCCGTGAAGGAGCAGTGCTCCGGCGGGTGCCAGTCCCGGGTGGCGAACACGGGCAGTCCGCGGCTTCTGAAGATCTCCATGTACCGGTTGAGCACCGGGACCACCTCGTCACCGTGAGGTACGGCCAGGCTGCCGCCGGGCAGAAAGTCCTTCTGCACGTCCACCACGATGAGGGCGTCGCCGGGCCGGGGTTCGATGGAGGATGTCTGGTTCATGGCGGTCTGGCCTCGATGGTGCAGGTGGAGAAAAGCCGTTCCTGGCTTGATTATTATGGGCGCCGGGGCACCGGATCCAGTATTCCCCTTGCCCACTGCCGGGGCCGTGCCCTATTCTGGCATGAATCCTGTTGGCATGTTCCATCGGGGCGAGGGCACATCCATCACCCGGCCATCCTTCAGCCTGCCTCGTCTGGGCCGCACCGTGCCATCGCGGCTGGCGGCCGTGGATCTCGGTTCCAACAGTTTCCATCTGCTGCTGGCCCGTCCCGGCGACAGCGGCTTCCAGGTCGTGGACCGCCAGCGCGAGATGGTGCGCCTGGCCGAGGGCCTGGGGCCGGACGGCCGCCTCTCGGCCGGAGCCGTGGCCCGGGCCCTGGCCTGCCTGGAGCGCTTCGGCCAGCTCATCCGCGGCCTGCCACCGGGCGCGGTGCGCGCGGTGGGCACCAACACCCTGCGCAGCGCGCGCAACGCCGGGGAGTTCCTGCGTGCGGCCGAGGCGCGCCTGGGCCACCCCATCGAGATCGTCTCCGGGGTGGAAGAGGCCCGGCTCATCTACCTGGGGGTCGCCCACTCGGTGGCCGACGACGGGCGCCGGCGGCTGGTGGTGGACATCGGCGGCGGCAGCACCGAGCTCATCGTGGGCGAGGGGTTCACCCCGCGGGAGCTGGAGAGCCTGTACATGGGCTGCGTTTCCTACAGCCACCGTTTCTTCGCCGGCGGGCGCATCAGCCGCAAGCGCCTGCGCCAGGCGGTGCTGGCCGCGCGCACCGAGCTCGAGCCCCACGAGCGCCGTTTCCGGGCGGCCGGCTGGCAGCGGGTGGTGGGGGCCTCGGGCACCATCCGTGCCGTGGCCCGGGTGGCCGGCGGGCAGGCCGGCCTCGTCACCCGCCAGGCGCTGGACCGGCTGATGGAGGCGCTGGTGGAGGCCGGCAGCGTGGAGCGCCTGCGCCTGCCGGGCCTGGGGGCCGAGCGCCGGCCGGTGTTCCCGGGCGGTGTGGCCATCCTGGCCGCGGTGTTCGATGCCCTGGAAGTGGAGGCCATGACCGCGGCCGAGGGCGCCCTGCGCGAGGGGCTCCTCTACGACCTGCTGGGCCGCATCCACCACGAGGACGTGCGCGGGGGCACCGTGAGCGACCTGGAACGTCGCTTCGCCATCGACACGGTCCATGCCCGCCGGGTGGCAGACACCGCCCGTGCCCTCCACACCCAGGTCGCCGGGGCCTGGGATCTGGACGACCCCGAGCTGGCGGTGCTGCTGGAGTGGGCCGCGCGCTTGCACGAGCTGGGGCTCTACGTGGCCCATGGCCAGTATCACAAGCACGGGGCCTACATCCTGGGACACGCCGATCTGCCCGGGTTCTCGCGCCAGGAGCAGGCGGCGCTGGCCCTGCTGGTGCGGGCCCACCGGCGCAAGTTTCCGGTGTCCGAGTTCGGCGCCTGGGCCCCGGCGGAGGCCGGCCGCCTGCGCCGCCTGGCCTGCCTGCTGCGCCTGGC
>JALUTW010000057.1 GCA_027021685.1 Chromatiales bacterium
TGTCCAGGAGGACGATGAGGACCCGGTCGGGGCCGAGGGCGGCGAGCCGTTGGCGGAAGGCGGCGACGCGGTCGGCGTAGTGGCCCTCCAGGTGGCGCAAACGGGCTTCGGGTGGTATACTTTGTAGAGACACGAGAGCACCTCCTTCTGAAAGTTGGGTGGATAAGACATAGGGGTAGTATACCCCAGGGGTAGTATACCCCAAAGGTGCTCTCGTGTTTATACCAGGGATTGAAACACGACATGCATCCCGTAGGTGCCCTGGGTACGCCAGGTCCCACCCCACAGAATCCCGACCGAGGGATTGAAACAGCCACTTCGAGGGAATTGCCTCCCAGGGGAGATGGTAGTCCCACCCCACAGAATCCCGACCGAGGGATTGAAACCAATCCTACGGGCCGTATCTTCATCGTCGGCGAGAAGTCCCACCCCACAGAATCCCGACCGAGGGATTGAAACTGGAAGATTGGTACCTGATGCCATACGGCGGGTCGGGTCCCACCCCACAGAATCCCGACCGAGGGATTGAAACTCCTCGTACCACTTGGTCTCGGACCGCTTGGGAGCGTCCCACCCCACAGAATCCCGACCGAGGGATTGAAACAAATGGACCCTCTCCCGCATCTTCTCCCCCGCCGGGTCCCACCCCACAGAATCCCGACCGAGGGATTGAAACGGCCGGGATCCCCGCCCTGGGGCCGAACAGGGCGGTCCCACCCCACAGAATCCCGACCGAGGGATTGAAACACCACAAGGGGCTTGAAGGACAGCCTGGTGATTCGCGTCCCACCCCACAGAATCCCGACCGAGGGATTGAAACCGGATCATCCTACCCACCGCCCTGGCG
This sequence comes from Chromatiales bacterium, assembly GCA_027021685.1. Classification (GTDB taxonomy): domain Bacteria; phylum Pseudomonadota; class Gammaproteobacteria; order CAMYNG01; family CAMYNG01; genus JALUTW01. The sequence goes on from JALUTW010000057.1 coordinate 848, forward strand.
TCCACAGATAGTCCCACCCCACAGAATCCCGACCGAGGGATTGAAACCCACATGATGCCATCCTCGAGGAGATGGAGCGAGTGCAAGTCCCACCCCACAGAATCCCGACCGAGGGATTGAAACAACAGCAAGCATAGCCGGGAGTGGGCTAGGCTACTGGTCCCACCCCACAGAATCCCGACCGAGGGATTGAAACGTGCTCTCGTCTGGAAAGCTGGGTGAGGGGCTAGTGGTCCCACCCCACAGAATCCCGACCGAGGGATTGAAACAGTCCTTGGTGGCTCCACCCACGAGCACTGGCTGAAGTCCCACCCCACAGAATCCCGACCGAGGGATTGAAACATGGGGGAAATATCGGGGGATCCTCCCGGATAGGGAGTCCCACCCCACAGAATCCCGACCGAGGGATTGAAACGGTGCCCGGCCCCATCCAGGCGACGAATTCATCCAAGTCCCACCCCACAGAATCCCGACCGAGGGATTGAAACAGGGGCGGCCCGGCCAATCCATTCCTGCAGGACGGTCCCACCCCACAGAATCCCGACCGAGGGATTGAAACCGCATATAGCTGGGGGCAACTCCCTGGAAGAGAAGGGGTCCCACCCCACAGAATCCCGACCGAGGGATTGAAACATCACAATCTCCCGCCCGTCGAGCGATCCACCCCACGTCCCACCCCACAGAATCCCGACCGAGGGATTGAAACTACCCAGGTGGTCTCAACGACTTCCTTGTCGCCGAGTCCCACCCCACAGAATCCCGACCGAGGGATTGAAACGACAGCCCCACGCAATCCCTTACGGATGAACGATCCAAGTCCCACCCCACAGAATCCCGACCGAGGGATTGAAACTTGGTTTTTGACCCTCCGCCCCAGGGAGGGGCAGGACGTCCCACCCCACAGAATCCCGACCGAGGGATTGAAACCGGTATCTGGAGGATATGAGCATCGGGATAGAGTAAAGTCCCACCCCACAGAATCCCGACCGAGGGATTGAAACCGAGTGTTGGTTCTGCGGCAGAACCGGCACTTGCCAGTCCCACCCCACAGAATCCCGACCGAGGGATTGAAACTGATGCAGCGTTGCGTCGGCATGAGATGTTTCATAAGTCCCACCCCACAGAATCCCGACCGAGGGATTGAAACAGCTTCTGGAGGAAATCAGCCGAAAGCTTTCGGAAAGTCCCACCCCACAGAATCCCGACCGAGGGATTGAAACCGCTGGTGGGCGGGGGGCGGCCCTGGCCGCTCCCTGGTCCCACCCCACAGAATCCCGACCGAGGGATTGAAACGTCCTAGTCCTGGCAACAACGATCTTCCTTGGACAGTCCCACCCCACAGAATCCCGACCGAGGGATTGAAACCGCCTCTCCGTCCGCTTCGCAGACGGCACCACCGTCTGTCCCACCCCACAGAATCCCGACCGAGGGATTGAAACAAAGCAGAAAGGAGAGAAAGATGGGAAAGAAGAGGAAGTCCCACCCCACAGAATCCCGACCGAGGGATTGAAACCTGCCAGGGAGGGGTGAGGGTTCGGTCCACGTCGAAGTCCCACCCCACAGAATCCCGACCGAGGGATTGAAACTATTCTCATCTTTCTATCAACGGCCATGATCTCCGGTAGTCCCACCCCACAGAATCCCGACCGAGGGATTGAAACCACTCTCCTATAACCCCGGTAGCCGCATTTGGGGCAGTCCCACCCCACAGAATCCCGACCGAGGGATTGAAACACATCCGCATCTCCCCCGACCTTGCGTAGAAGGAGGTCCCACCCCACAGAATCCCGACCGAGGGATTGAAACTCCCGATGTAGTACGTATTGCCGGATGGCGCGAGGAGTCCCACCCCACAGAATCCCGACCGAGGGATTGAAACCCGCCATGCATAGTGCCTCAACATGGTAACACCCATGGGTCCCACCCCACAGAATCCCGACCGAGGGATTGAAACATCGACTCGAGGATCGGCTGCCCGGCAACCATAGAGAGGTCCCACCCCACAGAATCCCGACCGAGGGATTGAAACCACTGGAACCCAACGACCAGGCAGGCAAAATCGTGCGGATGGTCCCACCCCACAGAATCCCGACCGAGGGATTGAAACCTCGTACCATTCCCTGGTCCGGCTGTCCAGGGTGATGTCCCACCCCACAGAATCCCGACCGAGGGATTGAAACAGCCGTCGGCGGCGCTGTAGCGGCTGTGGCCCTGGGGGTCCCACCCCACAGAATCCCGACCGAGGGATTGAAACATCCCAATCATCCACCAGGAAAGCGACGCCGGCGTCGTCCCACCCCACAGAATCCCGACCGAGGGATTGAAACAGATGCTCGGCTACGGTCACGACGGTTGCCTGGTCTGGTCCCACCCCACAGAATCCCGACCGAGGGATTGAAACAGGGAGCCTCCGCCTCCTATGCCCATTCCCATCGTCGTCCCACCCCACAGAATCCCGACCGAGGGATTGAAACCGTGTCCTCGGCGAGCCCTCCCCATACGGTATGGGTGTCCCACCCCACAGAATCCCGACCGAGGGATTGAAACTCATAGATACGCTCCGGCCATTGGTGGCGGGTGGCGTCCCACCCCACAGAATCCCGACCGAGGGATTGAAACCCTCGTTGGATTTTGGGCAACCCACTTTGGTTACTGTCCCACCCCACAGAATCCCGACCGAGGGATTGAAACTTACTGCGGGCCAAGGTGGACAGCGGAACGACCTGGTCCCACCCCACAGAATCCCGACCGAGGGATTGAAACACGGCATCCTCAGAGCAAGCAGCGGGGATTGAGCAGTCCCACCCCACAGAATCCCGACCGAGGGATTGAAACTGTTGCTCTTCATATCGCCGAGCACACGGGCCTTCAGTCCCACCCCACAGAATCCCGACCGAGGGATTGAAACATCAATCTTCCCTCCTACATGAACAAACCTTCCTCCGTCCCACCCCACAGAATCCCGACCGAGGGATTGAAACCCCAGCAGGCCCAGGAGTACCTCCAGGCATTCCAAGTCCCACCCCACAGAATCCCGACCGAGGAGGGTCGGACCAGGTTTAGCCGGTTACGAGGTGGCGACGAGGTGGTTACGAAAAAGCGTAACCAGCTTGAAGCCGGTTACGCTGAGGGGATGACTCCCG
>JALUTW010000058.1 GCA_027021685.1 Chromatiales bacterium
CAGGAAATCGAACGGTCCGGCGAGCGTATTGAGGAAGGCATAGGCCACGCGCCAGGCATGGCCGCACTCGCCGAAAACGATGCGCTTGACGCCGAGATCGAGGGCCGCCTCGCGGATGCGCATGGAGATGCGGCGCATGTTCTCGTAGCTGCCGATGAACATGCCGAAGTTGGCGGCCTCGGAGGCGTGCGAGCTGAGGGTCCAGCTGATGCCGGCCTGGTGGAACACCTTGCCGTAGCCGATGAGCCCGTCCACGTGGGGCTCGGCGAAGAAGTCGGCCGACGGGGTCACCAGCAGGACCTCGGCCCCCTTCTCGTCCAGCGGGTACCGGACGTCGACGCCGGTGTCCTCCTTGACCTCTTCCTCCAGCCCCTCGAGGGTATCGGCCAGGGCCGGCTCCGGCAGGCCCAGGTTGTTGCCGATCTTGAATACCTTGCCGATGATCTCGTTGCAGTACTTCTGCCCCACGCCCACCGAGTCCATGATCTCGCGCGCGGCCATGGAGATCTCGGCGGTATCGATGCCGTAGGGACAGTAGACCGAGCAGCGCCGGCACTGGGAGCACTGGTGGAAGTAGGAGTACCACTCGTCGAGAACTTCCTTGGTCAGGTCCACGGCGCCCACCAACTTGGGGAAGTACTTGCCGGCGAAGGTGAAGTAACGGCGGTAGACCTTGCGCAGGAGGTCCTGGCGGGCCACCGGCATGTTGTTGGCATCTGTTGTGCCGAGATAGTAATGGCACTTGTCGGTGCAGGCACCGCACTTGACGCACGAGTCGAGGAACACGCGCAAGGAGCGGTACTTGCCCAGCAGCTCGCCCATCTTCTCGATGGCCTTTTCCTGCCAGTTGTCCACCAGCTCGCCGGGGTAGCCCAGCGGCTTCTGGAACTCCTCCTTGGACAGGAAGGGCTTGCTGTGAGACATCACCCCCACCTTCAGGTGCGGGATGACCGGGTATTCCCTGATGGCCGGTGTTTCGAAGTCTGCCACGTTATTGTTCCTCGAACCGGTTACTGAGCACTGGACTTGGCGCTGGCCTCACGGGCCTCCATCTCGGCGGCCCAGGGAGCGAGGTGGCGCTGTTCGCGCGGGTTGTCCACCTGGTTGCGGGTGGGGCTGAAGAACACGCCGGGGGCGTGGAGCAGCTTGCTCACCGGGAACACCACCATCAGGATGAGCACCAGCGACAGATGGGTGATCAGCAGCCCGTCGTCGGGCAGCGGCTGCCAGTCGAAGTAGATCAGTCCCAGGACGAACTGCTTGAGACCCACGATGTCGGTGTGGGAGACGAACGACATCAGCATGCCGGTTGCCGCGATACCCAGCAGCAGCAACAGCATGAGGTAATCCGATGGGCTGGAGATGTAACGGACGCGGTCGACCACCACGCGCCGCGTCAGGAGCCCCAGCAGGCCCACCAGCATGGCATAGCCGCCGTACTTGCCGGCCGCCTGAACCAGCTCGAAGCTCACCAGGGCGTGCAGCCATGAATCCGGGGGCAGGGCATACCGGAGGTGGCGGAAGAATGCCAGCAACAGGGCAAAATGGAACATCCAGCCGAAAATCCAGATCCACTTGTTGGACTTGAACAGGCTGGCGAACAGCACGACCTCCCGGGCCATGCGCAGCACCACGCCGCCCACTGTGGTCGGGGCCGGGGTGGTGGGGATTTTCAGCGGCGCCGGGGTCGTCGCGTACTGCCAGATCTTGCGTGCCAGGCCGATGACCAGGATCAGCGTGGCCACGACGAACAGAACCGCGTAGGTAATGGACAGTGCCGACATCCTCGCTACTTCCTCTGCACGGGGCGAAGGAACCGGAGGGGGACGATGCCCCCTCCGATCACGGATTTCGCCTCAGACGCAACCGGTCGGCTTGGGCAGACCGGCGTACTTGCAGGCCTGCTTGGCCGGGCCATACGGGAACAGCTCGTACAGGTACTTGCTGTTGCCCTTGTCGGCACCCAGCTTCTTGCCGATGGCCTTGGTCAGCACGCGCACGGCGGGAGCGATCTGGTACTCCTCGTAGTACTCGCGCAGGAAGTTGATGACTTCCCAGTGGGCGTCGGTGAGCTCCTGGCCGTCAGCCTTGGCCATGGCCTCGGCCACCTCGGGGCTCCAGTCGCTCAGGTTGGCGAGGTATCCCTCCTCGTCGGTCTCCAGGGTCTTACCATTGACTTCGATGGGCATGGTGCGTTCTCCTCGGTTTGCAGGTATTTCAGCGTGTCACAGCCAGGACTGGACGTTGTCGTGCTCGGCGACGAGATCGACAAATCCGCCGTAATCGACGACCTGGATGCCGTCCAGGATCTTGTCCTCGCTGATTCCACGGGCCTTCATGTCCGGGCCCAGCACGTAGAACTTCATACGTCCCATGGCCGCGGTAACCTTGTCAGCCACCTTGGTGCCCTTGGTGGCCGCGTAGACGCCGTCCTCGATGAGCAGGACGGACCCCCCGTCCCTGGCGAGACGCAGACAACTGTCCAGCGAATTGCGCTCGAACGGGGACTTGTTGATGGTGTGAAGCATTGCCATGTCCGCTACCCCTCAGAAACTCAGAACCACGTCCTGCTCGTCCATAATGGCCGACAGCTCTTCGCTGGTGACCACCCGGATGGACGGCTTTTCCTTGTAGTCGTCGTTCTCGTCCTCGTAGGTGAGCGGCATGAGGTCGTCCACCGTCAGGCCACGCTCCTCCAGTGACTCCTTCTCGACGTAGAGCTTGTTGACGTCGTAGTCACCCAGGGCGTTGTAGGTGGGGGAGAAGTTCTTCATTCCCACCTCGCTGGTGTCCTGACCCTTCATGAGCTGGTAGACGCCATCATCGACAAACGCCAGCGAGACGTCCTGCTCGAAGGCGGCCCCGATGAGGACCACTTCCAGCGACTCCAGGGCGTAGATCGTCCCGTAGGGCGCCTTGCGGTTCACGTACATGAACTTCTTGACCGACATTTTTCAACCCCCTGCCGTCAATCACCGAACACGACCAGGCGATCCGCCTGGATGCCGGCCTCGATCAGCTGACCCAGGCCGGAGATGCGGAAGCCGGGGGCGATGTTGTCACCGTCCTTGCCGTGCCGCTTGGCCTCGTCGGCGTCCAGGATACCGCGCCGCTGGGCGGCGGCCACGCACACCACCAGGTCGAGATTGTGCTTCTCGGCCAGCTCCGACCAGAGCTTGGTGATGTTGCGGTCGTCCTGCGGCGGAACTCCGAAGCGGGTGCCGTTGTTGACACCGTCGTTGTAGAAGAAGACCCGGAAGATCTCGTGTCCCTTCTCCAGCGCCGCCTTGGTGAACTGGTATGCCGTATCGGACGCCTGATGGTTGTAAGGTCCTTCGTTGACCAGAATGCCAAACTTCATATCCGTTTATACCTCCGGACTGCTTGCCTTAGAAACGGATATGGGTCGAGGCATTCAGGCTGTTCCGGGCACCACGCCAGTTGTCAACATGGTACTTCGTGAACGGCAGGTTGGTCAGCTCGAAGAACCGCGGCCAACCGATGCGCTCGATCCAGTCGTTGATGCGCTCCCAGTCCTTGGCATTCTCCTGGTACGCCTTGAGAATGCGCTTGACGATGGCAGTCGCCTCCGGCCAGCGCGGCGGGTTGTTGGGGATGCCGGCCGCCACCAGCTTCTGGAAGGTGGGCTTGCCACGCGCGTTGGAGTGGTTGCCGCCGACCCAGATCGCGAGCTTGGTGTGCTCGGCGTCGTTGATCTGCATGGGCGGGCAGGGCGGATAGCAGGCACCGCAGCAGATGCACTTCTTCTCGTCCACCTCCAGCGAGGGCTTGCCGTTGACCATGGCCGGGCGGATGGCCGCCACCGGGCAGCGGGCCACCACGGCCGGGCGCTCGCACACGTTGGCCACCTGGTCGTGGTTGATCTTGGGCGGCTTGGTGTGCTGGACGTTGATGGCGATGTCGCCCTGGCCACCACAGTTGATCTGGCAGCAGGAGGTGGTGATGTGCACGCGGTTGGGCATGCGGCAGTTGCGGAACTCGTCGATGAGCTCGTCCATCATCGCCTTCACCACGCCGGAGGCGTCGGTGCCGGGGATGTCGCAGTGCAGCCAGCCCTGGGTGTGGGACAGGGTCGTCACCGAGTTGGCGGTGCCGCCCACCACGAACCCGGCCTCCTCGAGGGCCTTGATCAGGGGTTCGACCTTGTTCTTGTCGGCCACCATGTACTCGATATTGCTGCGCAGGGTGAAGCGGACGTAGCCCTCGCCGTACTTGTCACCGATCTCGGTGAGCTTGCGCAGGGTGTAGAGATCCAGGATGCGCTGGGTGCCGGCCTTGACGGTCCAGATCTCGTCGCCGCTGTAGGCCACGTGGCGCAGCACGCCGGGACGCGGGTGCTCGTGGTACTTCCACAGGCCGTAGTTGCGCCGCATCACCGGATGCATGTACTGGAAACCGTCAGGACATCCGGACTCGATGGGCTGACGCATGTTTTCCATAGACATGTCTGCCTCCTAAGTTGTCAAACTTCTCGAATGCAAGCGCGCGTTCAGCCCGCAGCCTGCTGTTTTTCTTCCATCTTGCGCTGGTACCACTTCTCGGCCTCTTCGTCCCAGCCGTCGGTGCGGATGTAGGAGCACTGGCGCGGGTGGGAGACCATGTGCGGGTCGACATCGACGCCGATGCCCTCCAGGAAGTTGACCAGGCCGATGCGCTCGATCATCTCGCCGCAGCGCTCGTGCTCCAGGCCGTTCTCGGCCCAGAAGTCGATGGTGTTCTCGGCCAGCTCCACCAGGCGGTCGTAGTCCTCCTGGGTCTCCAGCTTCATGAACGGCACGATGACGGTGCCCATGAGGTCGCCGATCTTCAGGGTGCGCTTGCCGCCGATGAGGATGGTCACGCCCTTGTCGTCCCCGGGGTGCAGGGCCTTGGGCATGACGTTGAGGCAGTGCATGCAGCGCACGCAGTTGTGATCGTCGACGGTCAGGGTGTCATCGTCGTTCAGGGTCATGCAGTTGGTGGGGCAGCGGCTGGTGACGTTCTCGATCACGTACTCGCGGCCCTTCTTGGCGATGAATTCCTTCACCGCATCCTGGTCGATCTTCATGTTGTCGCGCCAGGTGCCGATGATGGCGAAATCGGAACGCTCGATGGCATTCACGCAGTCGTTGGGGCAGCCCGAGATCTTGAACTTGAACTTGTAGGGCAGGGCCGGCCGGTGCACATCATCGGTGAAGCGGTTCAGCAGGGTGCGGTGAATGGTCTGCTCGTTGGCGCAGGACATCTCGCAACGGGCGGAACCGACGCAGGACATGCCGGTGCGCACGCAGGGACCGGCGCCACCGAGGTCCCAGCCATAGTCGTTGATCTCGTCGAAGAAGTGCTGCGTGTTTTCGGTGGTGGTTCCGATGAACATGATGTTGCCGGTCTGGCCATGGAAGGTGATGAGACCGGAACCCCACTTCTCCCAGCTGTCGGCGAGCTGGTTGAGCATGTCGGTGGTGTAGAAGTTGCCGGCGGGCGGCTGCACGCGCAGGGTGTGGAACTCCTTGGACTCGGGGAAGGCGTCGGCCACCTCGGAGAAACGCGGGATGATGCCGCCGCCATAGCCGAAGACGCTCACCGTGCCGCCTTTCCAGTAACCCTTGCGCGTCTCGTAGGAATGTTCCAGCTGGCCGAGCAGGTCGTTGGCCATCTTGTTGATGCGCTCATCGGGATGCTGGTCGCGCAAGCGCTTGATGCCGGAGATGAAGCTGGGCCAGGGGCCGTTTTCCAGCTCGTCGAGCATCGGCGTTTCGTGGATGTCTTTAGCCATGGCGCACTCCTTACACGAATGATGACTGGGTATAGGGTTCAGACCGGGTCCAGCGCCTGACACGCGAATCGGGCCTGCAGGCGAGGGGCTGTATAATACCCCCGCGCAGGCGCCCCGTCACTCGTCCCAGCGCCGCGGGACCCGGCCGGCAAGCCGTTCTGCTGGGGAGCAAAGTCTAGGTCCACGGCAACGGGGCGCAAACCCCCCCCATGGGATGGGGGGAAATACCATGCTTATCCCTATTGGGATATAAGATTTTCTATGGTCTTGGGGCATAAATGAGCCCATTTTCCGCGTGGAACCGTGCCTGCCGCCGCAGAGTCCATGAACGCTATTTATATAGAACAACCGCACCCGGCGTCTGGGTATCCCGGCCCCTTCGACCTGGCCGATGCGCGGGCCTACGCCCGGTGGCGGGAGCGCAAGCTGGCGGGGCGGGCGCGGTCCCCGGACGACCTGGTGGTGGAGCTGGCGAATGCGGCCCGGCCCACCGCGGACGAACTGGAGGCCCTGCGCGGGAAGTGCCGCCGGTACAACATGGCCGTGTACCGCAGCCGCGCCCCGCTGGACAAGGCCGGGGTGCGGGCCCTGGGCCGGGCCCTGGGGCTGGAGCGGCTGGACGGCAACCTGTGTGCGGACGAGGACCGCATCACCGCCCTGCAGGTGAACCCGGCCGGCCGCCACCGGCACTACATCCCGTACACCGACAAGCCGCTCAACTGGCACACCGACGGCTACTACAATCGCCCGGAGCGCCGGATCCGGGCCATGGTCCTGCACTGCGTGCGCCCGGCGCAGCGGGGCGGGGCCAACGGCCTGCTGGACCACGAGCTGGTCTACATCCGCCTGCGTGACGAGGACCCGGCCCTGGTGGAGGCCCTCATGCAGCCCGACGCCCTCGTGATCCCGCCCAACACGGCGGAGGGGGAGCCGCTGCGCGGGGCCCAGGCCGGGCCCGTGTTCTCCGTCGATCCGCACACCGGCTGGCTGCACATGCGCTACAGCGCCCGCACCCGCAACGTGATCTGGAAAGACGACCCCCTGGTGCGGCGGGCGGCGGCGCGGCTGCGGGAGCTGGTGGTGGAGGAGCAGCGCGATGCCCTCACCTGCCGCCTGCAGGCGGGCGAGGGCGTGGTCTGCAACAACGTCCTGCACCGGCGCGACGGCTTCGAGGACGGGCCCGGCGGCGGGCGGCTGCTGTACCGGGCCCGGTACTACGACCGCATCGACGGCACCGTGCCCACGGGGACGGAGGACTGACGCCGTGCTGTGGCTGAGCGAGATCCTGCTCCAGCACCACGAGCTGGAGACCTTCGAGGAGCTGGTGGAGGTGGTGCGCGAGCGCGCCCGCCAGGGCGAGATGTTTTTCCGCATGGACGTGCGCCCGCCGTTCGCCGACACCCCCGAGGACTGGGAGGAAAAGCTGGAAGTGGCCTTTGCCACCGCCGGCAGGAGGTGATCCTTGGCCCTGTTCTGGCAGGAAGAGAAGAAGCCGCGGGAGTACACGGTTCCGGACGACGTGCTGGACCTGTCCTTCCGCATCCGGGCCCGTACCCTGCCCGTGGACCACGCCCATGCCCTGTCCACGGCGCTGCTCGAGGCCCTGCCGTGGCTGGCCGATGAGCCCCGGGCCGGCATCCACCTCATTCACGTGGCCGAGTCGGGCAATGGCTGGTTCCGGCCCGAGGACCCGGACACCGAACTGCTGTACGTCTCGCGCCGCACCCGCATGAGCCTGCGCCTGCCGCGGGAGCGGGTGGCCGACGCCCGCGCCCTGACCGGGCAGCGCCTGGACGTGGCCGGGCACGTGCTGGAGGTGGGGGAGGCGGCGGAGAAGCTGTTCGTGGCCAGCGCCGTCGTGTTCGCCCGCTACGTGGTGGCGGAGCCGGACGAGGAGGAGACCGCCTTCCTGGAGCGGGCGGCGGCCGGGCTGCGCGAGCTGGGCGTGGGCGTGCGCAAGCTCATGGCGGGACGGCCCCACTGCTTCCGCCTCCCCGGTGGGGTCCTCCACACCCGTTCCCTCATGGTGGCGGACCTGAGCCCGGAGGAATCGGTGCGGCTGCAGCAGGAGGGACTCGGCGACGGGCGCAAGCTGGGCTGCGGCCTGTTCCTGCCCCACAAGGGCATCGCGGCGGTGAAGTCCGAGGGCGACGACTGAGGGCGAGTTCCAAGAATCAACATTAATAATCCATTGTATATATCTGTTTAACAAGCAATACTTTGGAGGACTCAATGCCTTACGAACTCAATGGTGTCACCTACGAGACGGATGCCAACGGATATCTGAGCGACCCCACCCAGTGGAGCGAGGATCTGGCCAGGGTCATCGCCGCGGCCGAGGGCATCGAGCTCACGGACAAGCACTGGGACATCATCCACTACCTCCGCGAGGAGTACTTCGAGAACAACGGCAACCAGCCCAACGAGCGCACCATCCTCAAGGCCATGAGCGAGAAATGGGGCAGGCGCCTGCAGTCCAAGGACACCTTCGAGCTCTTCCCCCTCATGCCCTCCAAGCAGGGCGCCAAGATCGCGGGCCTGCCGGAGACCCGGCGCAAGGGCGGCTATTGACCCATCCCCCATTGGGGATATGGATGGCCGCGCGGCCATGGGCTATGGTCGCGCCACTGAAGAATTCGGCACCCCCAATTTCGAGGTACCCGGCATGAGCGAGAAGCAGAAACTCATCAAGGAAATGCTCGAGATGCAGAAGAAGTTCATGGAATATGAACACGAGCATGGCATCGATCCACAGGAGTACTACGTGCCGCCGGCCGGCCACGAGCTGGACGGTTTCCGCCAGAAGTACCGTGACCTGGCCATGAAGGTGGTGGAGCTGGCCCACCAGGAGAAGGGCTCGCACCCGTAACCGGTCCGGATCGAACCGGAAAGGCCCGCCCCGGCGTCGCCGCGGCGGGCTTTTTCGTGCCCGTCAGACCCTCGCCCACATGCGCATGAGGTTGACGTAGGCGTGATCCACCCGGGCGGTGGCCTCGTCCTCCGGGGCCTCGCGCAGCAGGTGCTCGCGGGCCAGGTTGAGTTCGTAGAGCAGCTCGCGCCGGGCCGGATCGGGCACCATGCTCTGGGCCCAGGTCACCGCCACCAGGCGCTCGCCCCGGGTCACCTCGGCCACCCGGTGCAGGCTGGAGGAGGGGTAGAGCACCGCGTCTCCGGCCGGCAGCTTGACCCGCTGTTCACCGAAGGTGGTGCGGATGACCAGCTCGCCGCCGTCGTACTCTTCGGGCCCGCTGAGAAACACGGTGATGGACACGTCGGACCGGTAGCGGCCGCCGGGCGGACCCATGACGGGATCGTCGATGTGGTCGCCGTAGGCCATGCCGGGCCGGTAGCGGGCATAGAAGGGCACCGCCACCCGCTGGGGCAGGGCCCCGTGCTGGTACTCGGGACGGGCCACCAGGGGCCCCATGACCAGCCGGTTGAGCTCCTCCAGTTCCCGGGCCCGGGGGCTGACCTCCTCGTTGTGCTTGACCCGCTCCGCGTGCATGCCCGCCGACAGGCGGCCGTCCTGGAACGGCGCCCGGTGGAGCACCTCGCGCACCCGGCGCAGGGTGTCGGCATCCAGGACCTTGGGAATGGTGATGAGCATGACGGCGGTCAGGCGGCCAGGGCGTCCCCCAGGGCCCGGCCCAGGGCCCCGGCATCCACCGGGTGGAACAGGACGGTGTGAATGGGGTGGCGCCGGGCGAGCTGTTCCAGGTGGGGGCGGTCCTCGGGAAAGGCCACCGCCACCAGCCGGGCCTCGGGGCACTCTTTCTGCAGGCCGGCCAGGAGGGTCTCGAAGTTGCTGATGCGGTTGGGAAAGCCGTTGTCGAACACGAACTCCGCGAGCACCACCCGGGGCCGGTGGCGCCGGATCTCGGCCAGGCCCTTGCGCATGCGCGCGCACACCACCGGCTCCAGGCCCGCGGTCTCGGCTGCGGCCAGCAGGTGGGGGGTGATGCCCAGCTCCATCACCGCCACCATCACCGGGCGCTGGCCGGATTGTGAGTCTGGATTATTCATTTACAAACAATAGATTGAGATAATATCTTAATGTAAATTATAAAATCATGTCATCCGCGCCGGAGCGGGAACAGGCGCGGGCACGCGGGCCGGGATGACCTCCGGCGCCATCCTGTTAGCATAACGGACCATGACCACGATGTTCGATCCCGCCTGCCGCCGCTGCCCGCGGCTGGCCCGGCACCTGCGCGAGGTGCGCCGCCGTCACCCCGGCTACCATGCCGCCCCGGTGCCGCCCTTCGGCGCCGCCCGCCCGCGGCTGCTGGTGGTGGGACTGGCGCCGGGCCTGCACGGGGCCAATGCCACCGGCCGGCCCTTCACCGGGGACCATGCCGGCATCCTGCTCTACGAGACACTGTACCGGTACGGCTTCGCCGATCGCCCCGAGTCGGTGGCGGCCGACGACGGCCTGCGCCTGCACGGTTGCCGCATCACCAACGCGGTCAAGTGCCTGCCGCCCCGGAACAGGCCCAGCGGCGCCGAGGTGGCCGCCTGCAACGGGTTTCTCGCGGCCGAGCTCCGGGCCCTGCCGCCGGCGGCCGTGATCCTCGCCCTGGGGGCCGTGGCCCACCGGGCGGTGATCCGGGCCCTGGGCCTGCGCCAGGCCGATTTCCCCTTCGCTCACGGCGCCTGGCACGCGCTGGACCGCGATCGCCGGCTGGTGGATTCCTACCATTGCAGCCGCTACAACACCCAGACCCGGCGCCTCACGCCGGCCATGTTCCGGCGCGTGTTCGCCGGCATCCGCCGGCACCTGGACGCGGCATGAACGAGACCCCGGCCTTCGATCACCGGGCGTTCCTGCGCACGCTCACCACGCGGCCCGGAGTCTACCGCATGCTGGATGCCTCCGGCGAGGTGATCTACGTGGGCAAGGCGCGCAACCTGCGGCGGCGCGTGGCGAGCTATTTCCGCACCCGGCTGGACAGCCCCAAGACCCGCGTCATGGTGGCCCAGGTGCGCGACATCCAGGTCACGGTGACACGCAACGAGGCCGAGGCCCTGCTGCTGGAGAACAACCTCATCAAGAGCCTGCGGCCGCGCTACAACGTCATCTACCGTGACGACAAGAGCTATCCCTGGATCTACCTCAGCGACGGCGAGTTTCCCCGCTTCGCCTTCCACCGCGGGGCCCGCACCGGTCGCGGGCGCTACTTCGGCCCCTATCCGTCGGCGGCGGCGGTGCGCGAAACCCTCAACCTGCTGCAGAAGGTGTTTCCCGTCCGCCAGTGCGAGGACAGCGTGTTCCGCAACCGCTCGCGCCCGTGCCTGCAGCACCAGATCGGCCGCTGCACCGCCCCCTGCGTGGGCCGGGTGTCCCCGGAGCGCTACGCCGAGGACGTGCGCCACGCGGTGATGTTCCTGGAGGGACGGTCCACCCAGGTCATCGACGAGCTGGTGGCGGAGATGGAGGCGGCCGCCGCGGCCCTGGAGTACGAGCACGCGGCCCGCTGCCGCGATCGCATCACCGCCCTGCGCCGGGTCCAGGAGCGCCAGTACGTCACCGGCGCCGGGGGCCAGGACGTGGACGTGGTGGCGGCCCACGTGGAAGCGGACGCCGCCTGCGTGCAGGTGTTCCAGATCCGCGGCGGCCGCAACCTGGGCAACCGGGCGTTCTTTCCGCGCAACCCGGAGCAGCTCGACGCGGCCGGGTTGCTGGCGGCCTTTCTGCCCCAGTACTACCTGGCCGGGGACGGGGGGATGCAGCGCGAAGTGCCGCCGCTGGTGCTCACGCGCCCGGCGGTGGCCGAGGCCGGCTGGCTCGAGGCGGCCCTGGCCGGGGCCGCGGGCCGCGCCGTGGCCGTGCGCGGGGCCAGCCGCGGCGAGAAGGCCCGCTGGCTGGAACTCGCGGCCACCAACGCACGCGCGGCCCTGGCCGCACACCTGACCAGCCGCGCCACGGTGGGGCGCCGCCTGGAGGCCCTGGCCCGGGCCCTGGGGCTGGCGGAGCCCCCCGCGCGCCTGGAGTGCTTCGACGTGAGCCACACCCGGGGCGAGGCCACGGTGGCTGCCTGCGTGGTGTTCGATGCCTCCGGGCCGGTGAAGTCCGACTACCGCCGCTACAACATCGAGGGGGTGGAGCCGGGCGACGACTACGCGGCCCTGCGCCAGGCCCTGGCCCGCCGTTACCGGCGGGTGCAGGCCGAGGACGGGGTGCTGCCGGACCTGTTGCTCATCGACGGCGGCCCGGGGCAGCTGCGCCAGGCCCTCGAGGTGCTGGCGGAACTGGAGCTGGGCGGGCTGCCGGTGGTGGCCATCGCCAAGGGGCCGGCGCGCCGTCCGGGCGAGGAGACCCTGCACGTGGTGGGCGCGGGCGGCGCCTTGCCGCTCACCGCCGACCCTCTTATACTGCCGCCGGACTCCCCGGCCCTGCACCTGCTGCAGCAGGTGCGCGACGAGGCCCACCGCTTCGCCATCACCGGCCACCGGCAGCGACGGGCGCGGCGCCGGCGCCGGTCGCCGCTGGAGGACATCCCGGGCCTCGGTCCCAAGCGCCGCCAGCGCCTGCTGCGCCAGCTGGGCGGGCTGCAGGAGGTGGCGCGGGCCGGCGTGGAGGAACTGGCCAGCGTGGAGGGGATCTCGCGCCGCCTGGCCGAACGCATCTACCAGCATCTGCACGCGGACTGAACACCATTGGGCGCACCAGCCGGCACAGGCCTCAACGTCCCCAACCTGCTCACCTGGCTGCGCATCGCCCTGATCCCGGTCTTCGTACTGGTGTTCTACCTCCTGCCCGTGCCCCTCAATCACCTGGTGACCACCATCGTCTTCGCCCTGGCCGGGATCACCGACTGGCTGGACGGCTACCTGGCCCGGCGCCTGGACCAGCAGTCGGCCTTCGGCGCCTTCCTCGACCCGGTGGCGGACAAGCTCATGGTGGCGGTGGCGCTCATCCTCCTGGTGGGCTCGCAGCGGGACGGGTTCCACGGGGCCCTGCTGGCCATTCCGGCCGCGGTCATCGTGGGCCGAGAGATCGCCGTCTCCGCCCTGCGCGAGTGGATGGCCAACGCGGGGGAGGGGACGCGGGTGGCGGTGAACATGGTGGGCAAGGTCAAGACCACGGCCCAGATGCTGGCCATCGGCATGCTCCTGTTCCACGAGCCGGTGGGGCCGTTTCCCACCCTCGTGGCCGGGTACGTGCTGCTCTACCTGGCCGCCGGCCTCACCCTGTGGTCCATGTTCAAGTACCTGCGCAACGCCTGGTCCACCCTCACGGGGCGCGGGCCGGGGCCGGCCTGAGCCGTCCCGCCGGCCCCCGGGGACCGCTTGACAGCCGGGGCGGCGTGGCTAAAATACCGTGTCCGCAAGCGGGAATAGCTCAGTTGGTAGAGCACAACCTTGCCAAGGTTGGGGTCGCGAGTTCGAGTCTCGTTTCCCGCTCCAGAGGCCACGGGGACAGAGCGATCTGTCCCCTTTTTTCTAGCGCCGGGCTCGCAGGTGCGGCGCTTCCTCCGGCTGGGTGGCAGAGTGGCTATGCAGCGGACTGCAAATCCGTGTACCTCGGTTCGACTCCGGGCCCAGCCTCCACACGGCTCCTCTTTCCGGCTTCGGCCGCCCGGTCCCGGAAAAGGTGGACGGCGGCATGCGCCGCCGTCCGCGGCAGGTTTCAGCGGAGTACCCGGATCCGGCCCCAGACCTTGTACTTCAGTCCGTTGCCACTGATGACGTAGCTGAACGGCCGGCCCCGGCGCCAGTCCTGCGGGGGCATCTCGATGGTCTTTCCGGCGACATCGTGATTTCCGGACACCTCGAAGATTTCCTCTTCTCCGCTGCAGGCACCCTTGCCGCCTACGAGTATGCCCATTGCCTTGGCGAGAAGGCGCGGGGGGATTACGTTGCGGACGTCCAGGATATCCAGGGGACCGTCGCTGTCGCAGTCCACGACCCCGATGCCGATGGTGATCCAGTCGTTCCTGCTGATGTTTCTCAGAAAGATCTCCATCTCGGGACGGTAGGTGCGGCCCGACTTGACGTTGCGTGCCCCCTTTTTGGGCCACCTGGCCGACTGGATGGAAAAATCCGCCATGCGGCCGGAGCGCATGACACCGGCGGTCAGGCCGAGGATCCAGTCGCCCGGTGAAGCACTGTCGCCGTCCTTGTACACCTTGACGCGTTCCAGCTTGATTCCCACCGTTACCTTTCCGCCGGCCGAGGAATGGTGCCGGCCATCCGGGCGGGTACCGGGAGCGGGCCGGGCGGTGACCGTGCCCCCGCTGCGAGCCGACGGCGCGGGCCGGGCGGTGACCGTGCCTCCGCCGCGAGCCGATGGCGCGGGCCGGGCGGTGACCGTGCCTCCGGTGCGGGGCTTCGAGCCGGACTGGGCCGCGATCACATCCTTGATACGGTCAGACGGGACGAGTCCACCGTAGGGGGATCCCCTGCGGGTCCCCTGGGTCAGGGCGACGTCGTAGCGCCCGTTGCCCACCCGGCGCACCTGGATGGTGAACGGCCCGTCACTCTGAAATCTCCGCCAGATGCTTTGGGCCGTCCGGTGGCCGGGAAACGACCACTGGAGCTTGCCGTCCGCACCGGTATCCAGGCGGGCGGTGTTCCGGGGTACCCGGAATTCCAGGAAAATCACGCCGCGCTTGTTTTCTCCGGGCCGGTTCATGGCGCGGTCACGCCAGACGCATTGCCCCGCCTGCGGGCGGCCCGGATCGGTTCCGGCCCTGGCGGTCGCGGTGGCCTTGACCTTGTCGCCTTCTTCCATGGCGAACGACATGAGCGGTCCCCGGCACGCCAGGTCATAGTACCTGGCCGCAAGGGCCTCCACAGGCAGGAGGGTGGCCGTCGCCGCGGCCAGGGTGACGGTGAGCGCAAGGGAATGATGAACGTTCATGAAACTCCTCGACACGTTTTTGCTGAATTTTTGCTTGTCGGCTCCATGCCGGGAGCCGGTTGGACAAAATATTAGACAAATCTAATATACTGTCCGGTGCCCGGCCCCGTCATGTTGTCAAAACGGCCGGGGCGAAGCCATAACCAAATCCGGTGTGCGACAATACAGCGGCGTTCCCGCTGTCGTCCATTCTGCCGTTCATTCCAAAGCTTTTCCGGCATCATGATGCCGGGGTTCCCGGACAGCGGTTCGAATCCAGCATCCTGCCTCGCGAGTGCTTTCCTGCACCTGTCGGACGAACGGCAATCCCCGCTGGCAGCGGAAAGGCCGCTACGTTATCTTTGGCCGCGGCGGAATTTTCTCTGGTGTTCGCCGGTTGTGCCGGAACCGGTTTCGCCAGGGTATGCTGCCTTCTTCCTTCAACCTCTCCTGTCGGGCATCGCCCGCCCGGGTGGCGAAACAGGTAGACGCAAGGGACTTAAAATCCCTCGGAGGCGACTCCGTGCCGGTTCGAGTCCGGCCCCGGGCACCATCACAATTCCCACCTGGAGACCTGGAAATCCGTCCGCCCCCCCCTCTGACAGCGGCCCGGTAAAGCTCCTCGTGCCGGAGGCCGATATGGTGTGGAATGGCGGGCATACGTGCAGCATCATGACGATTCCGGCCTCTCTGCAGGGAACATGCGCCGACAGGGACACGACAACAGCTCAAAAGGTGGCGCCGCCGGCCGTGAACCGGCAGAGTCCCACTCGCCATCGTCTCCTCCGAAACACACAACCGGCATGCAGCGCATCCTGCTGGTGGAGGACAACGAGCTCAACCGCGACATGCTGGGCCGCCGCCTGGCGCGGCGTGGCTACGAAATTCTTGTCGCGGCGGACGGACATTCCGGGCTGGCACTCGCGGCCGAAGCCTCGCCTCATCTCATCCTCATGGACATGGGGCTGCCTGGCATGGACGGGTGGGAAGCCACCCGCCGACTCAAGGCCGACGTTCGTACCCGGCATATTCCCGTCATCGGTCTTTCCGCTCATGCGCTCGAAGGTGATCGCTGCCGGGCACTGGAGTGCGGCTGCGACGACTACGACACCAAGCCGGTGGACATCGACCGCCTGGTGGCCAAGATTCGTTCCCTCCTCGAAGCCCCTCACACCGTAGCCGACTGAAAGCCGCCGCTGGTATCACTGCTCCGCGCCACCCGTTCTCCCGGCACAAGGGTGGCGGTGGTGGAAGTCGGCCGGGATTTCCTGTCCCCATCCGTCGGGTGCGCCGCGTTACACGGGAAACTTGTCGGGTTCGCCCTTTACTGGCGTCTGGAGATCCGCTGATGGACTGCGGACGCGGCACCGGCCACAGGCACTTTCCGGATCGGGTCTGGCAATACCCAGGCCGGGTGTGCAATTGACGGCATGCCCGGGATCTGAAAATGGCAAGTCGCTGAAATTGTGGGCATCATCCGTCTATCTTCCATGCAACTCGTGAGGGAAAGATCACGCCCGAAAGATTTTCACTTCGTCCCTAAAGTGCCCTGGGCTTGCGCCGATATGCGGTTCAGTCCAGTGCATTTTTCTTGATGCGTACCGGCAAGGACAAGAAGGCGATGGTGCAACAAAGCGATGGTCCGGCAATGACCGCCAATGAAGGCGTCCGGGATTTGCACGAGGTGGTGCTGGACGGACGGCTCGACATTTCCCGTGCCGGGGAACTCAGGGACAGGATGCTTCAGGTGCTGGAGCGTAACGAAGACGTCGAGCTCGATGCCGGTGGTGTAACGCTGGTGGATTCGGCGGCGCTCCAGGTGCTGTTGGCCTTCGTACGGGGTTGTGCGGCACGGGGCATGACCATTCACTGGAAAACAACCTCCGATGCACTGGAGGAAGCCGTACGGCTGCTGGGCCTTGCCGGGTCGCTTGGCCTGAAGACGGCACAGCCGGACACGGCCGTGTGACGGGACACGGGTTCACGGCGGCGGGCCCGGCTGCTTGTGAGCACAGTTGATCGATGAATGGTTGAGGGGAAATTCGATGGCAGCGATTTTGGCGGTGGATGACTCGGCTTCGATGCGCCAGATGGTGACGTTCACCCTGCGGGAGGCGGGATATGAAGTCGTGGACGCGGCAGACGGTGTTCAGGCACTGGAGCTGGCCAAGAGCCGGCAGTTCGACCTGGTGTTGTCGGATGTCAACATGCCCAACATGGACGGCATCAGCCTGATCCGGGCCCTGCGGGAGCTGCCGGCGTACAAGTTCACGCCCATCCTGATGCTCACCACCGAGGCCGGATCGGACAAGAAGCAGGAAGGGAAGAGCGCCGGGGCCACCGGGTGGATCGTCAAGCCATTCAATCCCGAGCAGTTGCTGAGCACCATCAAGCGTGTTGTGGGTTGAGGGCATCCGTTGCGGCGCAACAGTACCGAAATCGATTTTCCAGGGAACAAATCCAACGCATCGGATCGCGCCATGAGCATCGACATCTCACAGTTCCACCAGACATTCTTCGAGGAAAGCCGTGAAGGCCTGGACCTGATGGAGTCTTCGTTGCTCCAGCTGGATGTGGGTGCCGCGGATCCCGAAACGGTCAACAGCATTTTCCGTGCTGCTCACTCCATCAAGGGCGGAGCGGGGACGTT
>JALUTW010000059.1 GCA_027021685.1 Chromatiales bacterium
CCCGCGAGACAGCCGGGGTCAGCCGTACAGGGCCAGCAGCTCGCCGGCCTCGTGCCGGCGGCGGGCATTGCAGGAGATGTAACGCTGCACCTGGAAGCGCTCGCAGCGGGTGGCATTTCCGTAGATCCGCCGCGTGAACGAGGTGTTGTGGTTGGAGATGAGCACCGGCACACCGCGCCGGGCGGCCGCCTCGGCCAGCTTCGCCAGCCGTTCCTGCTGGTCGAGGCCGAAACCGCCGGCACTGTAGCCGGTGAAGCTGGCCGATGGCGACAGGGGGGCGTAGGGCGGGTCGCAATAGACCACGTCGTCCTCGCGCAGCTGTGCGAAGGCCCAGGTGAAATCGGCATGGACGAACCGGGCTCGGTGCGCGCGGGCGTGGAAGGCCCGCATCTCCGCGGCCGGGAAGTAGGGCCGGCGGTAGCGGCCGAAGGGGACGTTGAACCCCCCGCGGGCGTTGTACCGGCACAGGCCGTTGTAGCCGTGGCGGTTGAGGTAGACGAACAGCGCCGCCTTGCGCCGCGGATCGCCGGTGGCGTTGAACTCGTCCCGGCGGCGGTAGTAGGTCTCGGGGGTGTTGGCACCGGGGCCGAACAGCCGCCGGCAGTAGCGGATGAAGTTCTCGCCCTCGGCCTGCAGGATACGGTAGAGGTTGATCAGGTCGGCGTTGCTGTCGACGATGAGATAGCGCGCGTAGTCGGTGTTGAGAAACACGGCGGCGGAGCCGGCGAAGGGTTCCACCAGGCGCCGGCCCGGCGGCAGCAGGGCGCGG
Organism: Chromatiales bacterium; assembly: GCA_027021685.1. GTDB lineage: Bacteria > Pseudomonadota > Gammaproteobacteria > CAMYNG01 > CAMYNG01 > JALUTW01. The sequence continues at coordinate 770 of JALUTW010000059.1, forward strand.
ATGCGTTCGATGATGCGGTACTTGTTGCCGGCCCACTTGAGAAAGGGCCGGCAGTGGCCGTTGACATGCCGCGGTGCCCCCGCCCGTGCGCTCATTCGTCCAGGTCCCGCACGAAGACCTTGGAGTTGCGCCGGTAGTTGTACAGGTCGCGCCGCTTCACCGGCAGGTCCGCCAGCTCCGCCGGAACGAAGCCGCGCTCGCGGAACCAGTGGGCCGACTGGGTGGTGAGCACGAACAGGCGCTTGAGGCCCAGTTGGCGGGCGCGGCGCTGGACATACTCCAGCAGCACGTCGCCGCGGCCCCGGCCGCGGTAGTCGGGATGCACCGCCAGGCAGGCCAGCTCGCCCACGTGCTCGTCGATGAACGGGTACAGCGCGGCACAGGCCACCACCATGCCGTCGCGTTCCATCACCGTGAAGTGATCGAGCTCCAGCTCCAGTTGCTCGCGCGAGCGGCGCACCAGGATGCCTTCCTTCTCCAGGGGGGCGATGAGTTCCAGCAGGCCGGGGATGTCCTCCACCGTGGCCTGGCGCGTGCCCTCGAACACGTCGCTGGTGACCAGGGTGCCCACGCCGTCGCGCGTGAACAGCTCCAGCAGCAGGCCGCCGTCCACGTGGCGGTCGATGAGATGGGCCCGCTCCACCCCGTGGGTGCAGGCGCGAACCGCGGCCGCCAGCGGCTGGGCCAGGCCGGCGTCCAGGCGCCGCCGGCCCTCCAGCAGGGCCCGGGCCTGGTCGGTGGTGAGTTCGCGCACCAGGCGCCGGCGGCCGTCGGCCAGGCCCTGGCCGGTGAGAAAGATCAGCTTGTCGGCCTGCAGCGCGATGGCCGCGGCGGTGGCCACTTCCTCGGCGGCGACGTTGAACACCTCGCCCGTGGGCGAGTAGGCCACGGGCGAGAGCAGCACCACCGCGCCCAGGTCGAGCTGGGCGCGGATGCCGCCGGCATCCACCCGGCGCACGGTCCCGGTATGGCCGTGGTCCACCCCGTCGCGGACACCGATGGGCCGCGCGGTGACGAAGTTGCCGGACACGACCCGGATGCGGGCGCCGTGCATGGGCGAGTTGACCACGCCCAGCGACAGCAGGGCCTCGATCTCCACCCGCACCGCGGCCGCCGCCTCGGTGACACAGGCCATGGCCCTGGCATCGGTGACCCGCAGGTGGCCGGCGTAGCGCAGCTCGGCGCCCTGCTGTTTGAGCCGGGCCTCGATCTGGGGCCGCGCGCCGTACACCAGCACCAGGCGGATGCCCAGGGCGTTGAGCAGGGCAAGGTCGTGGGCCAGGGGAGTGAAGCGGGACTCCTTGAGCACCTCGCCGCCGAAGCTGACGACGAAGGTGCGGCCGCGGAAGGCGTGGATGTACGGGGCCGAGGCTCGGAACCAGGCCACGAAGTCGCTGCGTTGGGTGGTCTTGTTCTTGTTCACGGCCGCCGGCCCGTTCCCCGTGGGGACAACCAGATTTGTGAAAGTATGACAGGCGGTTGCGAAAAAATCACCGCCCCGCGGGCGGGCTCATTTGTAGATCCCCACGCCGATGCCGAAGTGGATGGTGGTGCGCGGGGCGTCGCGTTCCACCGGCCACAGGTGGAGCTGGCGCGGGCGCACCACGGGAAAGCGGTAGGGGGCCTGGCCCACCCGGCCCTCGAGGGTGGTGATCACCTCGCCCACCACGGTGACCTCGCGGCCCGGCGCGTACTTGGCCGGCTCCAGAAAGCCGCGTTGCTCGATGATGAATCGCCCCTGGGGCTCGTCGCCGGGTCGCGGCCGGCCGCCGGCGTCCAGGGGAAAGGCGATGACCTGGATGTGGGTGACCGTCTCCAGGTTGCGGGTCTCGGCGATCACCCCGCCCCAGAACACCCGGGTGCCGCGGGCCTGCGGGTCCCGTGCCACCACCTTCGGCAGGGCCGCCGGGTCCACGCCGGCGGTGTCGAACTCCGGGGTGCCGGCGCAGGCCGCCAGCAGCAGGGAAAGCGAGAACGCGAACAGGCGCAGCGGCATGACGGATCTCCTCAATGCAGGTGCGGGCCCACGGGACAGGGATAGGGGCAGGGCACCCATGGGTACCACGGATACCAGGGATACCACGGATCGAAGTACTCCGGGTAGGGCTCCGGTTCAGGTTCCGGCCACAGGTGGTGGTGGCGGGCATCCACCAGCGGGTGGACGTAGGGGTACTCGCCGATGCGCACGGTCTCGGTGCCGGCCACGGTGCCGGTCACCGTCAGCCGCCGGCCCTGGGGAAACAGCGCCGGGTCGAGGAAGCCGTCGAAACGTGCGATGAAGCGGCCCTGGGTGACATCGCCCTCCAGGGGCTCGCCGTCGGCGGCCAGGGGCAGCGACAGCACGGTGATGCGGGTCTCGTCGGCCCGGTTCTCCACGCCGAGGATGCGCCCGCCCCAGCGCACCACCCGGCCGGTGCAGCAGCCGGGGCTTTCACGCACCTGGGCCACGGTGGGCGCATCGGGCGGCGGCGCCCGGCGGATGGCCTCGGGCACGGTGCTGGCGCAGCCCGCCGCCAGTGCGGCACCCAGCAGCAGGACAGGCGTGCGGGAGGGGATCTTCATGTCCTGTTGGACCGCGGCTCAGGCGCCGGGTTGCGCCCGCACGCAGAAGCGTTCGATGAGTTCGGTGAGGATCCCCAGCATGGGCTGGATGCTGGCCGCCTCCAGGTACTCGTCGGGCCGATGGGCCTGGTCGATGCGGCCCGGACCCAGCACCACGGTGTCCATGCCCAGGGCGTTGAGGTACGGGCCCTCGGTGCAGTAGGCGGCGGACTCCGCCGCGTGCCCGGTGAGTTCCTCGGCGGCGCGGACGATGGCGGCACCGGCCGGCGTGTCCAGGGGCTCGGTGCCCTGGATCAGGGAGCGGCGCCGCACCGCCAGGGGGCTGCCGGCGAAGCACCGGGCCAGGCGGGCGTCCAGTTCCCGGCGCAGCTCGTCCAGCGCCATGCCCGGGAGCGGCCGCAGGTCGAAGTGCAGCTCGCAGCGGCCGCAGATGCGGTTGGGATTGTCACCGCCGTGGATGTGGCCCAGGTTGAGGGTGGGGACCGGCACCGCGAAGCGTTCGTCGCGATGCCGTTGCTGGAGCTCCGCCCGCCAGGCCAACAGCTCGGCCATGACCCGGTGCATGCCCTCCAGGGCGTTGTCGCCCAGGGCCGGATCGCTGGAATGGCCGGAGCGGCCCGTCACCTCCACCGCC
>JALUTW010000060.1 GCA_027021685.1 Chromatiales bacterium
CCCTTCACCGGTTTCCTCTATGCCGGCCTCATGATCGACGCCGCCGGCGCACCCCGGGTCCTGGAGTTCAACGTGCGCTTTGGCGACCCGGAGACCCAGCCCATTCTCATGCGCCTGCGCTCGGACTTGGTGGGCCTGTGCCAGGCCGCCCTGGACGGGCGCCTGGACGCGGTGGAGGCGCAGTGGGACCCGCGCGCGGCCCTGGGCGTGGTGATGGCGGCGGAGGGCTACCCCGGCCCCTACCGCAAGGGCGACGTCATCGAGGGGCTGCCGGAGGACACCCCGGAGACCAAGGTCTTCCACGCCGGCACCGCCCTGCGCGACGGCCAGGTGGTCACCGCCGGCGGCCGGGTCCTGTGCGTCACCGCCCTGGGCGAGACGGTGGCCGCGGCGGCCCGGCGCGCCTACGCGGTGGTGGAAGGCATCCACTGGCCCGGGGCCCATTACCGGCGCGACATCGGTCACCGGGCCATCGCCCGCGAGGCGGCGGGCTGACCCATACCCCAGCGGATTGCTCTGGTTTTCCGGGCGACAGGGCCGGGCCCGTTCCACGGGCGGGCCGTCGAAAAACGGCCCGCCGGAGCGGGGCCGGGCTGCACCGCCCGCAAACCGGGGACGCAAGCGCTTGATTTGGCATGGCCGGCCCCGGACCGGTACCGGGTTCGGCGCGCCGGCCGGAAAAGGTCAGGATGACCTTTTTCAGCATCCTGTTTAGAATACGCGCCTTCGCGCCGGGGCGGAGAGGGTGGTCCGCCGCCGGGGCCCGTGGCTTGGATATCGGTTGAGGAGTCGCTATGTCGCAGAAACATCCCATCATCGCGGTGACGGGCTCGTCGGGCGCGGGCACCACCACGGTCAAGAACGCCTTCGAACACATCTTCTACCGCGAAAAGATCAACCCCCTGGTGATCGAGGGCGACAGCTTCCACAAGTACGACCGCCAGGCCATGAAGAAGGCCATCGAGGAGTTCGCCAAGCAGGGCAAGCAGCTCTCGCACTTCGGCCCCGAGGCCAACCTGTTCGACAAGCTGGAGGAGACCTTCCGCGTCTACGGCGAGACCGGGGCCTGCCAGCGCCGCTACTACCTCCACAGCGAGGAGGAGGCCGCCGAGCACAACGCCCGCCTGGGCACCGACCTCAAGCCGGGGCAGTTCACCCCCTGGGAGGACATCCCGCCCGGGACCGACCTCCTGTTCTACGAGGGCCTGCACGGGGGCGTGGTCACCGACACCGCCAACGTGGCCAGGCACGTGGACCTGCTGGTGGGCGTGGTCCCCATCGTCAACCTGGAGTGGATCCAGAAGATCTTCCGTGACAACGCCCAGCGCGGTTACTCGGCCGAAGCCATCGTGGACACCATCCTGCGGCGCATGCCCGACTACGTCAACTACATCACGCCGCAGTTCTCGCGCACCGACATCAACTTCCAGCGCGTGCCCACGGTGGACACCTCCAATCCCTTCATCGCCCGCGACATCCCGACGCCGGACGAGAGCTTCGTGGTGATCCGCTTCCGCAATCCCAAGGGGGTGGACTTCCCCTACCTGCTCAACATGATCCACAACTCCTTCATGTCGCGGCCCAACACCATCGTCGTGCCCGGCGGCAAGATGGGCTTCGCCATGGAGCTGATCCTCACCCCCATCATCGAGGAACTCATCAGCAAGAGCCGCAAGGCGAAGAAGAAATAATAAGGGGCTGGCCGCCGGGGGCTGGCTGCCGGGGGCCGGCCGCGGGGACCGCATGCCGGGCCGCGCAGCCCGGATGCAGGCCGCAGGGCCGGACTCCGGGCTGCGCGTGTTCCGTTCCCGGTACGATACCTGTCACGCCGCGGTGCGGGCGCGGATCTCCTCCAGCAGCCGTTCCTGGTGGCGCCGCCGCCTCAGGTCCTCGGGGTCGGTGGCCGCCCGGCGCTCGGCCTTGCGGCGGGCGTTCTCCTCCGCGAACGCGGCCATCTCGGCCTCGCTCCAGGTGCGCTCCTCGCCCGGCATCACCCGCACCCGCTCGTAGCCCAGCACGTCCATCACCGGCCCGGCCAGGGACTCCACGATCTCAAGATCCTGGTCGCTCATGCGGCCGCGGAACTTCTGCGTATTGCCGGTCATGATGGGCCGGTTGAGGTTGGCCCAGAGCTGGCTGGCGGCGGCGCTGCGCGCGGCCTCCGGCGTGCGATGGGGCTCCAGCATGGCGGGCGTGAAACCGATGCCGAGGAAGTCGCACAGCGCCCGCAGCAGGGGCTCCGGTTCCCGGGTCAGGGCCTCGTAGCTCACGGTGAAGACCTTGTCCGGCCCCAGCCGGTCGCGGGCATCGAGGCACAGCCGCTGCAGCTCCACCCACTGGCGCGCGATGAAGTAGGGATGCTTGTCACCGATCACCGCGTTCATGAATGACAGGGTGACATCGCGCGGGTCCCGGTGCAGGTAGATGAAACGGGCACCGTCGAAGTAGGCATCCAGCGTCTCGGCCCAGCGCACGTTCTGCATGCTCTTGCACAGCCAGGCCCGGGTCCCGCGGGCCTCGGCGTAGAGATCCATCACCGCCCCGAACACCGCCACCAGGCTGTGCTCGCGGCAGCGCGCGCGCACCGCCGCCCGATCCAGCGGCACCACGCCTTCCCACGGCACCGGGTTGAGTTCCACCAGCCGGCACACGTCGTGGATCAGGCGGGCGAACCGGGTCTCGTCGGAGAGGTCCCCGTAGTGCGGGAGCAGCGGCATCATGCGCTGCAGGATGTGCGGCGGGTGAGGTGCGGCCACCTCGCCCGAGGCGTCCAGCATCAGACGCAGCAGGTTGGAACCGGAACGCTGTTCGCCCACCATGAACACGGCTTGCATCACAAGTCCCCCCTTTGGTCACGGATGAAACTGGCTCGACCCGGGCACCGCGTCCCCGCGGCGCCGGCTCCGGAACACGGTCGCAGTGCCACGGGTCGGGTTCCCGCCGGAAACGGCAACCCGCTTCCTTCGTATCCTCTGCGCCTCCGCGCCCCGGCACGCACCGCATCGGTGTCCCGGCCGTGAACAGTGCGGCGGTGCCGGGGCCCGGAACGGTCGTTCAGAGCAAAATGAATCCCAGCCCGCCTGCCGCCGGGATGACCCACACCACGTCGAGGCGGAAGCGCCCCAGCGCCACCAGGGCGGCGGCGAAGATCCCCAGCGGGAGCAGCCAGTCCGCCGGCGCGGCAGCCCCGGCCGGCAAGGCCGAGTGCAGGATCACCATGCCGGCGACGAAGATGAGTCCCACCACCGCGCAGTGCAGGCCGCGGGTGACGGCCTGCACGCGGGGCGCACCGCGCACCGCATCCAGGGCGTGGGCGGCGAGCAGCATCATGGCCGCCGGCACGCCGAAGATGGCCACGGTGGCCGCGGCGGCCCCGGCCAGGCCCGCCACCTTGTAGCCGATGAAGGTGGCGGTGATGACGATGGGCCCTGGCGTAAGCTGTCCCAGCGCGATGCCGTCCACGAACTCCTGCTGGCTCAGCCAGCCCAGCTGCAGCACCACCAGCGACCCCATCACCGGGATGAACACGTAACCGCCGCCGAACAGCAGCAGGCTCATGCCGGCGAAGGTGAGTGCGATGAAGGCCACCCCGTCGCGGGCCAGGGGCGGTGGAAACAGAAAGGCGCCGATGAGGAGCACGGCCAGCCCCAGCGCCGGGGCCAGGCGGCGCAGGGCGGTGCGCGTGTCCACCGCACCGGTGGCGGCGGCGGGCCGGAACCACCAGGCCCCGGCCAGGCCGCCGGCGGCCAGCGCCAGCAACGGCGCGTACACCGCGTGGCTGCGGAGCAGGCCCAACATGACCGCCGCGGCCACTGCCGCCAGCAGCATCTCGCGGCCGCCGGTGAGCGTCTTGCGCCCCAGGCGCCAGACGGTGACCAGGACGATGGCGGCCACCGCCGGGAGGATGCCGGCGAAGACCTTCTGGAACGCCGGCAGGCCGCCGTAACGGAAATA
>JALUTW010000061.1 GCA_027021685.1 Chromatiales bacterium
AGCTGGCGGGCGGGCAGACCCTGGCCCGGGTGCAGCAGGCCCTCCACGGCCTGCCGCTGCGCCAGCAGCAGGTGTTCCTGCTGCGGGCGTGGGAGGGGCTGGACGTGGCGGAGACGGCACGGGCCCTGGGCATCGGCCAGGGCAGCGTCAAGACCCATTATTCCCGCGCAGTGCACCGCCTGCGCGAACTGCTGGGAGACGAGCTGACATGAACGGGCACGGACACGACGACGAGCTGGTGACCCGGGTGCGCCAGGCGCTGGAGCGGGCCAGCCGCGAGCTGGATCCCGCCACGGAGGGCCGGCTCCGGGCGGCCCGGCGCACCGCCCTGGCCGCGGCGCGCGCGCGCCGGACCCCGGCCCGGGCCCCGCGCGCGTGGCTGGCCGCGGGCGTGGCGGCGGGGGTGACCGCGGCGGTGGCCCTGGCGGTGCTGCTGCAGCGGGGTCCGGCGCCGGACCCCGGCACCGCCCACCTGGCGGCGGTGGAGGACCTGGAGCTCATCACCCAGGGCGAGGGACTCGACCTGTACGAGGACCTGGAGTTCTACCAGTGGCTGGCGGAGCAGGACACCCATGCCGGCTGAGCCCGCCCGCCGCTGGCTGCTGCTGGCGGTCCCGCTGCTGGCGGCCGCCGGCGAGACCGCCGCGCCCGACCTGGAGCTGCTGGAGTTTCTGGGCAGCTTCGAGCCGGGCGACGAGCAGGTGGTGGAAATGATGGTGGACGAGGAGACCGGCGAGGCGGTGGCCCTGTCCGGCACCGGAGAAGACGAGGAAGGCGCACCATGAACAGGCACTGGTATTCCATGCTGCTGGCGGCGGTGCTGCTGGCGGGACCCGGCCCGGCGGCGGCCGGGGGCCCGGCCTGGGCCGATCTCACCCCGGACCAGCAGCGGGTGCTGGCCCCCCTGGCCGCCCACTGGGACACGTTGCCCGAGGAGCGGCGGGCGCGCCTGGCCCGGGGTGCCGAGCGCTGGGCCCGGATGACCCCAGAGCAGCGCGCCCGCGCCCGGGCCCGCATGGAGCGCTGGCGGCGGCTGAGCCCGGAGCAGAAGGCCCGCATCCGCGAGCGCTACGAGCGCTTCCGCGCCCTGCCGCCCGAGGAGCAGGCACGCATCCGCCGCATGCGGCGCTGGTTCCGCAGCCTGCCCCCGGAGCGGCGCGAGGAGCTGCGCCGGCGCTGGCGCGACATGAGCCCCCAGCAGCGCCGCGAGTTCCGCCAGCGCCTGCGCCAGCGGCTGCGGCACATGACCCCCGAGCAGCGGCGGCGCCTGCGCGAGCGGGCGCGGCAGCGCCGCCACCGCCGCTAGCAGGATGTCCAAAAAGGCCGTCCTCGCCCCTTGCGCACCAGACCCGGCGTAGTCCGGGTTCGTCTAAGAAAAATCAGTCACTTGCACGCTTGATTAGCGGGCAGGGCGTCCCTGCCCCGTCCTGGCACGCCGTTTCTCCCAGCCTCCCGGGGCACACCCTTCCCTTGACTTTGTGAACACTGTTCACTAATCTTTGCGGCAGATTGTTGAACGGTGTTCATAAATGGCCAGAAAGGCACAGCACAGCAAGGAGGAGCTGCGGGCCATGGCCCTGGCGGCGGCGCGCGAGATCGTGGCCGCCGAAGGGGCGGCGGGTCTGTCCACGCGCAAGGTGGCCGCACGCATGGGCTACGCCGCCGGCACCCTGTACCTGGTGTTCCGCAACCTCGACGACCTCGTGCTCCAGCTCAACGCCGCCACCCTGGAGGCCCTGGACGCGCACCTGGCCGAGGCGCTGGCGCGGCTGCCCGCCGGGGCCGGGCCACGCCAGCGGCTGCTGACGCTGGCCCACGCCTACTACCTGTTCGCCCAGGAGCATTTCCACCTCTGGAGCCTGGTGTTCGAGCACCACCTGCCCGAGGGCGAGACCATGCCCGAGTCCCTGGCCGCGCGGGTGCGGGCCCTGCTGGGGCGGGTGGAGGCGGAGCTGGCCCACCTGGGGGCCGGGGCCGCCCTGGCCGCGCGCGTGCTGTGGAGCGGGGTGCACGGCATCGCCGTGCTGGCGCTCACCGACAACCTGGCCGCCACCGGGCCGGTGGACGCCCCGGCGCTGGTGGACTCCCTGGTCAACCGCTATCTCGACGGGTTCGCCGCCGCGAGGAGGAACCAGTCATGATCAAGGCCCTGTTCCGCTTCCTGCTGCGCCTGCTGTACCGGGTGGAGGTGCGCGGGCTGGAGCACTACCGGGCCGCGGGCCCGCGGGTGCTGGTGGTGGCCAACCACACCTCGTACCTGGACGCGGTGCTGCTGGCGGCCTTCCTGCCCGACGACCTCAGCTTCGCCGTCAACACCCGGGTGAGCCGGCGCTGGCTGTTCCGGCCTTTCATTGCCCTGGTGCGCACCTTCGTCATGGACCCCACCAACCCGGTCTCGCTCAAGTCGCTCATCCGCTACCTGCGCGGCGATCGCAAGGTGGTGATCTTTCCCGAGGGCCGCATCACCGTCACCGGATCGCTCATGAAGATCTACTACGGCCCGGGCATGGTGGCCGACCGCGCCGGGGCCACGGTGCTGCCGGTGCGCATCGACGGCGCCCAGTACACGCCGTTCTCACGCCTGCGCGGGCGCGTGCGCACCCGCTGGTTCCCGCGCATCACGCTCACCCTGCTGCCGCCGCAGCGCATCGCCCCGCCCCCGGCGCTGCGGGGCCGGGCCCGGCGCAACCATGCCGGCCGCCGCCTGCAGGACATCATGACCGAGATGATGTTCGCCAGCAGCGATACCCGGCGCACCCTGTTCCGGGCGCTGCTGGACGCGCGCGCCGTGCACGGGCCGCGCCACGTGGTGATGGAGGATATCCAGCGCCAGCCGCTGGACTACCGGCGCTTCATCCTGCGCACCCTGGTCCTGGCCGATCTCATGCGTCCGGCCACCCGGCGCGGGGAGTACACCGGCCTCATGCTGCCCAATACCAATGCCGCGGCCCTGGCCTTCTTCGCCCTCCATGCGGCCGGCCGGGTGCCGGCCATGCTCAACTTCACCGCCGGGCCCGCCGCCCTGAGGAGTGCCTGCCGCACCGCCGGCCTGAAGGTGGTGTACACCTCGCGCGAGTTCGTCCGCCGCGCGCGCCTGGAGCGGGAGCTGGCGGCGCTGGAGGAGGTGGTGCAGGTCGTTTTTCTCGAAGACCTGGCCGCGCGTGCCGGGCTGGCGGTGCGCCTGCGGGGCCTGCTGCGGTCGCTGGCCCCGCGCCTGGCGGTGCGCCGCTGGGCGGGCCCCGCCGATCCCGGTGCCCCCGCGGTGGTGCTGTTCACCTCGGGTTCGGAAGGGGCACCCAAGGGGGTGGTGCTGTCCCACGCCAACCTGCTCGCCAACTGCGCCCAGGTGGCCGCGCGCATGGACTACCAGCCCCAGGACCGGGTGCTCAACGCCCTGCCCATGTTCCACGCCTTCGGGCTCACCGCCGGCACCCTGCTGCCCCTGTTCTCGGGCATGCGGATCTTCTTCTATCCCTCGCCGCTGCACTACCGCATCGTGCCGGAGATGGCCTACGACACCGGCGCCACCATCCTGTTCGGCACCGACACCTTCCTCCGCGGTTACGCGCGCTGCGCCCATCCCTACGACTTCTACTCGGTCCGCTATGTCTTCGCCGGGGCCGAGAAGCTGCAGGAGGCCACCCGGCGCCTGTGGAGCGACAAGTTCGGCGTGCGCATCCTGGAGGGTTACGGCGCCACCGAGGCCGCGCCGGTGATCGCCTCCAACTCGCCCATGGACCACCGCCCCGGCAGCGTGGGCCGGCTGCTGCCCGGCATCCAGTGGCACCTGGAGCCGGTGCCCGGGGTGGCGCGGGGCGGGCGGCTGGAGATCCGCGGGCCCAACGTCATGCTGGGCTACCTGCGCCCGGAGCGGCCCGGTGTCATCGCCCCGCCGGCGACGGCGCGGGGCCCGGGCTGGTACGATACCGGCGACATCGCCTGGCTGGACGAGGACGGGTTCCTCTACCTGGAAGGCCGCGCGCGGCGGTTCGCCAAGGTGGGCGGCGAGATGGTGTCGCTGGCCGCGGCCGAGGCCCTGGCCGCGGAGTGCTGGCCCGAGGCCCGCCACGCGGTGGTGGCCGAGGCCGATCCCCGCCGGGGCGAGGTCCTGGTGCTGGTGACGGAGGCGGCCGGAGCCAGCCGCCGCGCCCTGGCCGGGTTCGCCCGCGCCCGCGGGGCCAGCGAGCTGCTGCTGCCGCGGCGCGTGGTGCCGGTGCGCCGGCTGCCGCTGCTGGGCAGCGGCAAGGTGGATTACGCCGAGGTGGCCCGGCTGGCCGCCGCCGGCACGCAGACAAGGAAGCGGGCATGAAGCAGCTGCTGGCGGACCGGCGCATCCTGGCGTGGGCCTTCTACGACTGGGCCAACTCGGCCTACGCCACCATCGTGCTGGCGGTGTTCTTTCCCATCCTGTTCGCCGATCACTGGTATCCCGGCGAGAACAGCACCACGCCCCTGGGCTACGCCAACGCCGCCGCCAGTCTCCTCATCGTGCTGGCGGCCCCGGTGCTGGGGGCCATCGCCGACCAGGGCGGCTGGCGCAAGCGCTTCCTGCTCGCCTTCGCCGGCCTGGGCATGACCTTCACCGCGGCCCTGTTTTTCGTCGCCCAGGGCCAGTGGCTGCTGGCGCTGGCGGTCTACGTCCTGGCCGGGGTGGGCTTCGCCGGGGCCAACGTGTTCTACGACGCCCTCATCGTCGAGGTGGCGCCGCGCGAGCGCGTGGACGTGGTCTCGGCCCTGGGTTACGCCCTGGGCTATCTGGGCGGCGGCCTGGTGCTGGTGCTGGCGCTGCTGCTGGCCGCGTATCCGCAGTGGCTGGGCCTGGACACCGCCGGGGCCCAGCGCGCCGCGTTTCTGCTCACCGCCGGCTGGTGGGCCCTGTTCACGCTGCCCCTGATGGTGTGGGTGAAGGTGCGCACCCCCGCGCGGCCGCTGCAGCCCCTGGCCGCGGCCGGGGCCGGGCTGCGCCAGCTCGCCGCCACCTTCCGCGAGGTGCGCCGGCTGCGGGTGGTGGGCCTGTTCCTGCTCGCCTACTGGTTCTACATCGACGGCGTGGACACCATGGTGCGCATGGCCATCGACTACGGCAAGCGCCTGGACTTTCCCAACACGCATCTCATCCTGGCCCTGCTGGTGACCCAGTTCGTGGGCTTTCCCGCCGCCATCGCCTACGGCCACCTGGGCGAGCGCCTGGGGGCACGGCGCGGCATCTTCATCGCCATCGGCGTTTACGTGGCGGTGACGGTGTGGGGCGTGTTCATGGACCGGGTGTGGGAGTTCTACGTGCTCGCCGTGGCGGTGGGCCTGGTGCAGGGCGGCATCCAGTCGCTGTCGCGCTCCCTCTACACCCGCCTCATCCCGCGCGACAAGAGCGCCGAGTTCTTCGGCTTCTACAATGTGCTGGGCAAGCTGGCGGCGGTGCTGGGCCCGGTGCTCATGGCGGTGGTGAGCCAGCTCACCGGCAGTCCGCGGCTGTCGCTGCTGTCCATCATCCTGCTGTTCGCCGCCGGCGGCCTGCTGCTGGCCTTCGTCGACGAGGCCGAGGGGGCGCGCGCCGCGCGCGCGCTGGAAGGCGGGGTGGCGCGGTGAACCGGCGCCGCGCCCTGGCCTGGCTGGCGGGCGGCGCCGCGGCGGCGGCGGGCGGCCTGCTCTGGCGCCACTGGCCCGAAGAGGGCGTGATCAACGACTGTCCGCCCGGCGGCACGCCGCCGGAGCTGCTGGACCATCCCGCGGTGCGGGCGGCGTGGCGGGACCTCGACCCGGCGCAGGTGTGGGACGTGCACGTGCACGTGGTGGGTGCGGGCGACGGCGGCACCGGGATCCACGTGGACCCGCGCATGCGCTCGCCCTGGCATCCCACCCATTACCTCCGCTACCGGTTCTATCTCAACGCGGCCTGCGCCGGGGACGCCGCGGCGGTGGACGCGGCGGCGAAGGCCAGCCTGTTCCGGCGCCTGGCGGAGTTTCCGCCCGGGGTGAGGTTTCTGCTCCTGGCCTTCGACTGGTTCCACGACGCCGGCGGCCGCCCGCGGCCGCAGCGCTCGTCCTTCGCGGTGCCCAACGATTACGTGGAGCGCCTGGCGGCGGCCTCGGGCGGGCGCTGCGGCTGGATCGCCTCGGTGCATCCGTACCGGGCCGACGCGCTGGAGGCGCTGGAGCGGGTGGCGGCACGCGGGGCGCTGGGCGTGAAGTGGCTGCCCCAGGTGATGGGGATCGATCCCGCCTCGCCCCGCTGCGATCGCTTCTACGAGGCACTGGTGCGCCTGGGGCTGCCCCTGCTGTCCCATGCCGGCCACGAGTACGCCATGGCGGACGTGGAGGCCCAGGAGCTGGGCAATCCGCTGCGCCTGCGCCGGGCCCTGGAGCACGGGGTCACGGTCATCGTCGCCCATTGCGCCGCCGGCGGCGCCGGTACCGACCTGGACCGGCCGCGCAGCGGCCGCCGCATCGACAACTTCGATCTTTTCCTGCGCCTGCTCAAGGCACCGCAGTGGGAGGGGCGCGTGTTCGGCGATCTCTCGGCCATCGCCCAGATCAACCGCCTGGGCCGGCCCATGCGGACCCTGATCTCGCGCGGCGAGCTCCATGCGCGCCTGCTCAACGGTTCCGATTACCCGCTGCCCGGCGTGCTGCCGTTGTTTCCGGCCCGGCTCGTCGCCGCCAGCGGCTTTCTCGACGAGGCCCTGGTGCCGGTGCTGGCGCGGCTGCACCGGCACAACCCGCTGCTGTACGACTTCGTGCTCAAGCGCCACCTGCGCTGGCAGGGGCACCGTTTCGCCCCGCAGGTGTTCGAGACCCGGCGCGTGTTCCGGCACGTGGCGCGGGCACCGCAACGAAAGGAAGGAGAAGAGACGTGATCTGGATATTCGCCGTGGTGGGGGGACTGGTGACCGGCGGCCTGGTGAGCCTGTTCCTGGACGACGATCTGTTCCTGCTCGGGGCCCTGCCCGGGTTCGGCATCGGCCTGCTGGTGGGTCTGGTGATCAAGGTGGGCCAGATGGAATGGCGGCTGCGGCGCCTGGAGCAACGCCTGGATCACCTGGCGGCCTCGCCGGCGGCGCCGGAACCGAAGCCGGCAGCGGAGGGCGGCGCCGGGCGCGGGGATTCCGCCCGGGAGGGCCGCTCCCCGGCGGGTCCCGTGCCGGCGGCCCGCACCGGGCAGCCCGCCGCGCAGGCCCCGGAGGAGGCCGCTTCGCCACCCCGGGCGCCGGAACCGGCGCCCGCCGCGGCCCCGCCATCCCCGCCCCCACCGGCCGCCCCGCGGGCCCCGGCCGCGGTGCCGCCGGGCCCGCGCGAGCCGGGCCCGGTGGACCGGCTGCTGAAGCGGGCGGCGGCCTTCTTCACCGGCGAGAACGCGGTGGTGCGGGTGGGCCTGCTGGTGCTGTTCTTCGGCGTGGCCTTTCTCTACAAGTACGGCCTCGACCAGGACTGGATCGGGGTGGAGTGGAACTACATCTCGGTGGCCGTGCTGGCCTTCGCCGCTCTCGGCTGGGGCTGGCGCCTGCGTTCGAGGCGCCGGGCCTTCGCCCTGCTGCTGCAGGGGGGCGCCGTGGGGGTGCTGTACATCACGGTGTTCGCGGCGTTCAGGCTCCACGGGCTGTTGCCCCTGGGGCTGGCGTTGGGGCTCATGCTGGCCCTGGTGGGGCTGGCGGCGGCCCTGGCCCTGCTGCAGAACGCCCGCGCCCTGGCCACCGCGGGCGCGGCCGGCGGATTCCTGGCGCCGGTGCTGGTGTCCACCGGCGGCGGCAGCCACGTGGTGCTGTTCGGCTATTACGCCCTGCTCGACGCCGGCATCCTGGCCATCGCCTGGTTTCGGGCCTGGCGCGAGCTGAACCTGGTGGGTTTCCTTTTCACCCTCGGGATCGGGGCGGCGTGGGGCTACAGCGCCTACCGGCCCGAGCACTTCGCCACCACCGAACCGTTCCTGGTGCTGTTCTTTCTGATGTTCAGCCTCGTGGGCGCGCTGTACGCCCTGCGCCAGCCGCCCCGGCTCGCCGGCTACATCGATGCCACCCTGGTGTTCGGCACCCCGCTGACCGCATTCGGCCTCCAGTGGCTGCTGGTGCGGGAGTGGGACTACGCCGCCGCCTACAGCGCCCTGGCGGTGGCGGGCTACTACGTCATGCTGGCGCGGTGGGCCTGGCGCCGCGCGCAAGGGCGGACCGCCCTGCGCCCCCTGGCGGAGGCGTATCTGGCCCTGGCGGTGGCCTTCGCCACGCTGGCCATCCCCCTGGCGCTGGAAGGCGTGTGGCTGTCGGTGGCCTGGGTACTGGAGGGCGCAGCCCTGGTCTGGGTGGGTGTGCGCCAGGGGCGGCGGCTGGCCGCCGTGGCCGGCCTCGGGCTGCAGCTGGTGGCGGCCGTCCTGCACCTGCGTGGCGCCATGGTGCCGGTCCTGGGGACGGGCGGCGATGCCGGGCTGGCCGGCATCCTGCGGGAGGCCACGCTCCCGCTGCTCAATTCCCTCTGGCTGTCCGGCGCGCTCATCGCCGCCGCCGCCCTGGCCTCGGGCTGGTGGTTGTCCCGCTGCCGGGAGCGCTGGGAATGGGTGCAGCCGGTGGAGTGGGTGGTGCTGGCCTGGGGGCTGGCGTGGTGGCTGAAGACCCAGGCGGGTGAAGTGAACATCCGCTTCGACCCGGCCGCGCGGCCGGCGGTGCTGCTGGCCGCCACCGCCGCCAGCTTCGCCCTGTTCCGGTGGCTGGGACAGCGGGGGCAGTGGCGGCCGCTGGAGCTGTCGTTCCTGCTCCTGTTGCCCGCCATGGGCCTGGCCCTGGTCACCCAGGTGGCGGCGGGCCTGGAGCATCCGTTTTCCCGCCTGGGCTGGGCGGCATGGCCGGCGGCCGTGGCCTTGTGGTATCACGGCCTGCGGGCAGGGGAGCCGGAGCCGGGCTGGCCGGCGGGCGCCTGGCTGCACCGGCTGGGCCTGTGGCTGCTGCTGGTGGTCTCCTGCCTGGAGCTGGCGTGGCAGGTGAACGACTGGGTCGGCGGCGCCACCCTGTGGGGCCGGCTGGTGTGGGCGGTGCTGCCTGCCGCGGTGGTGTGGGAGCTGGGGGTGTCGCGGCGCTGGCAGGGCTGGCCGGTGGCGGCCCACGTCGAGGACTACCGCCGCGGTGGCCTGGTGCCGGTGGCGGCCTGGCTGTGGCTGTGGGTGCTGTACACCGGGCCGGGCTGGCGGGGGACGGCGGCGCCGCTGCCCTACCTGCCGCTGTTGAATCCCCTGGAGCTGACCCAGCTCGCCGTGCTGGCGGCGCTCGCCGCCTGGCTGCTGCGCCACCGGGAGTGGGTGACCCGGGCCGTGCCGGCGCGGCTCGCGGCGGCCGCCTGGGCCGGAACCCTGTTCCTGTGGTTCAACGGGGTGCTGGCACGGACCGCCCACCACCTCATGGGCGTCCCGTTCCGGTTCGAGGCGCTCATGGACTCGTTCCGCTTCCAGGCCCTGGTCTCCGTGTTCTGGGGACTCACCGCCCTGGTGCTCATGGTGGCGGGTTCGCGCCGGGGCAGCCGGACGTTGTGGACCGTGGGCCTGGGCCTGTACGGGCTCACGGTGGTGAAACTGTTTCTGATGGACCTGGCCGGACGCGGCACCCTGGAGCGCATCGTCTCGTTCCTGGTGGTGGGCGTGCTGCTGGTGGTGACGGGCTTCTTTGCCCGCCGTCCGGCCGCCGACGGGGAGGGCAGGACATGACGATGAACAGGATCTGGACGGCGGTGGCATTGCTGGCGGTGCTGGCCGGCGGAATCCGGGCACAGGCGGCGCCGGTGCCCGACGATTTCGCGTTCGCCATCCCGCTGGAAGTGGACGGTGACGGTGCCATCTATTCCCTGGAGCTGCCCGCGGCGGTGTACCGGTCGGTGGTGCAGGGAGTGAAAGTGGATCTGCGGGTGTTCAACAGCCGCGGCGAGGTGGTGCCCCACCGCATCGAGGCGCCCGCGGTTCCCGGGCCCGGACAGGACGTGCGGGGGGCGGCATTGTTTCCTCTCCACCGGCCGGCCGGGGCGGCTGCAGGGACCGTTCCCCGGGTGCACGTCACCACCGATGCCCGGGGCACCATCATCGACATCAGCGGCAGTGCACCGGCCCGCGGGGAAGAGCGGCCCTGGGCCTGGCTGGTGGACCTGGGCGAGGACTGGCAACGGGTGCAGGCACTGCACCTGCAGTGGGCGCAGGCGGGGGACCGGCCGCGCATGGGCCACGTGAGGGTCGAGTACAGCGGGGACCTGGCCCACTGGCAGCCGCTGGTGGCACGGGCCGCCGTGGGACGGCTGGAGTTCGGCGGGCGGGTGCTGGCGCGGAACCGGGTGGAGCTGCCCCGTTCCCCCGCGCGCTACCTGCGGCTGGTGCCGGAGGCGCCGCGGGATTTTCCCCGCCTGCAGGGGATCACGGCGGTGCGCAGTGTTGGCCCCCGGCCGGCGCCGCTGCGCTGGACCCCGGCACAGCCGGTGGCGGGCCCCGGGGAAGACGCACCGGCGGCCTGGGTGTTCGACGCCGGCGGCCGGTTCCCGGTGGAGCGGGTGCGGGTGCGCCTGCCCGAGGTCAACAGCGTGGCCGAGGTGGTGGTCTCCGGCCGCGACGCTGCACGGGATGCCTGGCGGGTGCGCAGTCGGGGACTGGTGTACCGCCTGCGGCTGGACGGCGGGGAGCTGGTGCAGGAGGAGATGCCGGTGGGCGCGGCTGTCACCCATCGCCAGTGGCGGGTGGAGCTGCTGGGGGAGGGCGGCACGGGCAATGCCGCCCCGGCGCTGGAGCTGGGCTGGCGTCCGCACCGGCTGCTGTTCGTGGCCCGGGGCGATGCCCCCTTCCGGCTGGCCTACGGCAGTGCCCGGGTGGGGCCTCCGCACGGGGTCGTCGCACCGCTGCTGGACGCGGTCCGGCGCGACGGCGGCCGGCAGTTGATCAAGCGGGCCCGGGCCGGTGCCCCGGTGGTGCTGGGAGGCGAGAGCCGGCTGGTTCCGCCACCGCCGGAGCGGGTGGTGCCGTGGCGGCGCTGGATCCTGTGGGCGGTGCTGGTGGCGGGCGTGCTGCTGGTGGCCGGGCTGGTGCGGGGGCTGTACCGCGAATTCCGGCGCACCGACGCCCGCTGAACCCCGGGTGGAGCCCGGGTCGGGATTCCACGCGCATCGCGCCGCGGGGAATTTTGAGAGAGGTTCTATAATGGTGGCATTTCATCCCGGCGGGAGGGCGGCGACAGTGAGCGAGCAGGGCAGTGAGACGGCACCACGGGCACCCGGTTTCCGGCAGGTGGTGGCCAGCGTGCTGGCGTCGTTTTTCGGCGTGCAGAGCAGCCGCAACCGCGAGCGCGACTTCCAGCACGGCCGCCCGGCGCATTACATCGTGGCGGGGCTGCTGTTCACCGTGCTGTTCATCCTGCTCATCGTCGGGGTGGTGAACCTGGTCATGTGGGCGGCGGCACCGTGACAGGCTCCGGTCCCGCCCCGCGTGCGGGAACGACCACGCCCTGGTGTGTCCTGTTCCCCGGGAGGCGGGGCCCGGGCGTCAGAGGGCCGCGATGCGGGCGAGCTGTTCGCCCAGGGCATCCATGCGCTGCCTGAGCTCCGCCGCGCGGGCGCGTTCCTTGTCCACCACCTCGGCCGGTGCGCGGTTGACGAAGTTCTCGTTGGCCAGCTTTTTCTCCACCCGTTCGTAGTCGGCGCGCAGCTTCGCCAGCTCCTTTTCCAGCCGTGCGGTCTCGGCGGCCTTGTCGATGAGCCCGGCCATGGGCACCAGGATCTTCATGGCGCCCAGCAGCTCGGTGGCCGACTCGGGGGCCTGTGATTCGTCGTCGAGCCAGGTGATGGATTCCACCCGGCCCACGCGGCGCAGGATATCGCCGTAGGCCGCAGCGAGGCGGCGGTCGCGTTCGTCACCGCCGGCCAGCAGCACCGGCAGGGCGCGGCGGGGGTCGATGTTCATGCCGGAGCGGATGCGGCGGACGCCCACGATGAAGCCCTGGACCCAGCGGATCTCCTCTTCCGCGGCCTGGTCCTCCAGGGCCGCGTCGTGGCGCGGGTAGGGGGCGAGCATGATGGTCTCGCCGCCCCGTCCCGCCAGCGGCGCCACCCGCTGCCAGATCTCCTCGGTGATGAAGGGCATCACCGGGTGCATGAGGCGCAGCAGGGTCTCCAGCACCGTGACCAGGGTGCGGCGGGTGCCGCGCTGCCGCCGGGGGGAGACGGTGTCCGAGGTGAGCACCGGCTTGGACAGCTCCAGGTACCAGTCACAGAACTCGTCCCAGGTGAACTCGTACAGGGCCTGGGCCATGAGGTCGAAGCGGTACTGGGCGACGGCCTCGTGCACCGCGGCGATGGTGGCCTGGAGGCGCGAGACGATCCAGCGGTCGGCCGCGGACAGCTCCACCTCGCCCTCGAGGCCGCAGTCGCGGCCCTCGGTGTTCATGAGTACGTAGCGGGCCGCGTTCCAGATCTTGTTGCAGAAGTTACGGTAGCCCTCCACCCGGCCCAGGTCGAAGTTGATGTCGCGGCCGGTGGAGGCCAGCGCGGCGAAGGTGAAGCGCAGGGCGTCGGTGCCGTAGGACGGGATGCCGTTGGGGAACTCGCGCCGGGTGGCCTTTTCGATCTTCTCGGCCATCTGCGGCTGCATGAGGCCCGAGGTGCGCTTCTTCACCAGGCTCTCGAGATCGATGCCGTCGATGATGTCGATGGGATCGAGCACGTTGCCCTTGGACTTGGACATCTTCTGCCCGTGGGCGTCGCGCACCAGGCCGTGGATGTAGACGTCGCGGAACGGGACGTCGTCCATGAACTTCAGTCCCATCATGATCATGCGCGCGACCCAGAAAAAGATGATGTCGAAGCCCGTGACCAGCACGTTGGTGGGATAAAAGGTCTTGAGTTCCTCGGTCTGCTCGGGCCAGCCCAGGGTGGAGAAGGGCCACAGGGCGGAGGAGAACCAGGTGTCCAGCACGTCCTCGTCCTGGCGCAGGGGCAGGTCGGCGGGCAGGCCGTACTTGCGCCGCACCCCGGCCTCGTCATGGGCCACGTAGATGTTGCCGGCGTCGTCGTACCAGGCCGGGATGCGGTGGCCCCACCAGATCTGGCGGCTGATGCACCAGTCCTGGATGTTGCGCATCCACTCGAAGTAGGTGTTCTTCCAGTTGTCGGGCACGAAGCGGATGGCGCCCGTTTCCACCGCGCGCAGCGCGGGCTCCGCCAGCGGCGCGATGCGGACGAACCACTGGTCGGTGAGGTAGGGCTCCACCACCGCGTGGGAACGGTCGCCGCGGGGCACCATGAGCTTGTGGGGCTCCACCTTCACCAGCAGGCCCTGCGCCTCGAGATCGGCGACGATGCGCTTGCGCGCGTCGTAGCGGTCCAGCCCGCGGTAGGGTTCGGGCGCGTTGTCGTTGAGGGCCGCGTCCGGGGTGAAGATGTTGATCATGGGCAGGCCGTGGCGGCGCCCGATCTCGTAGTCGTTGAAGTCGTGGGCCGGCGTGACCTTGACGCAGCCGGTGCCGAATTCCGGGTCCACGTGCTCGTCGGCGATGACGGGAATGGTGCGGCCGGTGAGGGGCAGCTCCACTTCCCGGCCCACCAGGTGGCGGTAGCGCTCGTCGTCCGGGTGCACCGCCACCGCCGTGTCGCCGAGCAGGGTCTCGGGCCGGGTGGTGGCCACCACCAGCGATTCATCGCTGCCCTTGACGGGGTAGCGGATGTGCCACAGGTGGCCGTCCTCCTCCTGCGAGACCACCTCGAGGTCGGAGACCGCCGTGTGCAGCACCGGGTCCCAGTTCACCAGGCGCTGGCCGCGGTAGATCAGGCCCTCGTCGTAGAGGCGCACGAACACCTCGCGCACCGCGTGCGACATGCCCTCGTCCATGGTGAAGCGCTCGCGCGACCAGTCCACCGAGGCGCCCAGGCGGCGGAGCTGGCGGGTGATGTTGCCGCCGGACTCCGCCTTCCACTGCCAGATGCGCCGGATGAACTCCTCGCGGCCCAGGTCGTGGCGGCTCTTGCCCTCGGCCGCGAGCTGCCGTTCCACCACCATCTGCGTGGCGATGCCGGCGTGGTCCGTGCCCACCTGCCACAGGGTGCGGTCACCGAGCATGCGGTGGTAGCGCACCAGGGTGTCCATGACCGTGTTGTTGAAGCCGTGCCCCATGTGCAGGCTGCCCGTCACGTTGGGCGGCGGGATCATGATGCAGTAGGGGCGGCCCTCCCCGCGGGGCGCGAAATAGCCGCGCTGTTCCCAGGTCTGGTACCAGCGCTGTTCGATGGCGTGGGGATCGTAGGTCTTGTCCACGGTGCCGGTGCGTCCTCGGTACGGGCCTGGCGTGGCAGGCGCCGCGGCATTATACAGGAGCCCGATGGCGGCGGCAGCCGGTGGTAAGATGGCGCCTCGCCGGGCAAGGGGATCTTCGTGGCCGCCACACTGGAAAACCGCCGCACCTTCATCGTTCTGCTGGGGCTGGCCGTCTTGGTCAAGCTGGGCATCGCCGCCTGGCTGCCGCTCACCGGCGACGAGGCCTACTTCGTGTTCTGGGGCCGGCATCCCGACTACGGTTACTACGATCACCCGCCCATGGTGGGCTGGTTCCTGGCCGCGCTGCTGGCCGCGGGCGACGCCACGGTGTGGCTGCGGCTGCCGGCCGTGCTCATCATGCTGTTCATCGGCTGGGCAGTGTACCTGCTGCTGCGGGGCACGGACCCCGTGCGTGCGCGGCTGGCGGCATTGCTGTTCTGGTACACCCCGGTGAACCTGGCAGGCGTGCTCGTCACCACCGACATGCCGCTCATCCTGTGGTCGTTTCTCTCGGCGCTGTGCTTCTGGCGCGGCCAGGCCACGGGCCGCGGTGGCTGGTTCCTGGCCGCCGGGCTGCTGCTGGGGCTGGCCTTCCTGTCCAAGTTCTTCGCCGGCCTGCTGGGCCTGGCGTTCGCCGCCTGGCTGGCGTGGCACGGCGGCGGCTGGCGCGAAGGGGGGCGGCGGCTGGGCCTGGTGCTGGCCGGCGTGCTGCCGGCGGTGGCGCTCAACCTGGCCTGGAACTACTTCCATTGCTGGGACAACTACCTGTTCAACCTGCTCAACCGCACGCGCGGCGCCGCGTTCAGCCCTGCCACCCTGGCCGGCTACGGGGGGGTGCTGCTGTACCTGCTGACGCCGCCGGTGATCTGGTACCTGTACCGGCACCGCGGGGCACTGGCGGCACGGCTGCGGGATGCCACCGGCGGCGTGTTCCTGGGCCTGGCGCTGGTGCCGGCGCTGCTGTTCCTGGCCCTGTCGCTGGTGAAGAACATCGGCCTGCACTGGCTGCTCAGCTTCTATCCCTTTTTCGTCATCGGCTTCGCCCAGGCGGTGCCGGCCGCGACCCTGCGCCGCAGCCTGGCCTTCATGCTGCCCTTCGGGCTGCTGCACGCGGTGCTGGCGGGGGCCGCGCTGGCGGTGGCGCCGGAGGGGCTGAAGTTCCTGGGCGAGTCCTACAAGAGCGTGGTCATCGGCACCCGCATGCCGCAGATGCTGGCCCGGATGGGGGCCCCGGCCGATGCCGTGCTGGCCTCCGACAGCTATGCCCTGTCGGCGCAGATGGCGTACCACGCCGGGCGCGAGGTGCCGGTGTTCGGCCGCGGTTCCCATCACGGCCGCCAGGACGACATCGTGACCGACTTCCGCCGCCTGGACGGGCGCGACTTCTACATCCTGGCGGAGAACCCCACCGATCACAACTTCGCCTGGTACTTCGACCAGTACACCCTGCACCGGCTGGACGTGGCCGGGACGCGCCTGTACTACGGCGTGGGCCGGGGCTTCAGGTTCGAGCGCTACCGGCGCGAGGTGCTGGCCGATGTCATGGCCCGTTT
The DNA here is from genome assembly GCA_027021685.1 of Chromatiales bacterium. Lineage (GTDB taxonomy): Bacteria > Pseudomonadota > Gammaproteobacteria > CAMYNG01 > CAMYNG01 > JALUTW01. The sequence goes on from JALUTW010000061.1 coordinate 15,805, forward strand.
CTACGCCATCCCCCCGTGGCTGCCCCATGCACCGTGCTACATGCACCAGCGCTACGGGCGCCTGCCGGAGCGGTGATCAGGGCAAGGACGCCGGGGTAAAAAGACATCCAACGCAGAGACGCAAAGGCGCAAAGGTCGCAAAGGACCAACGAGGTATGTGAATGTGCGTTCCTGTCAAAACGGCCCGCCCTGGTGCGGCCTCGCATTTTCACGCCCGTTATCCAGGAGGCAACATTTTCAAATTCCGTTCACACTCTGCGTCCTTATAAGTTGAATTTGCCGTCGAAAGTCGGCACCTTCGGGGACGCCTGAAGGGTGGGTGGCGGGGAACCTGCTTGAAGCGTCCAAGACCCTAGAGTCTGTCGCAGAGATGAGCCCCGCCACCCGTTACGTTCCAGACCGGACAGTATCAGAGGCCCCGGCAAGCCGGTGAGCCTGGTTTCATAAGGTGGGTCGGAACGCCATTCCATTCTACATCCACATGCCCGGGGGAGGACAAGCATGGATTATCTGGGTATTGATATCGCCAAAGACACTTTCCAGGCCGCCCTGCTGGGCGACGGTCAGCGTTGCCGGTCACGGAGTTTCCCCAATACTCATCAGGGATTTGTGTCCCTCATCGAGTGGCTCGGGAAAATGACGGCCCGGCAGGTCCATGTGGCCATGGAAGCCACCGGCGGCTTCGAAGAGCCCCTGGCCGTCTGGTTGTATGACCAGGGGTTCAGGGTCAGTGTCATCAACCCCATGCTGGTCAAGAACTTTGCCAAAAGCCTCGGCCTGCGGGCCAAGACCGATGCGGTCGACGCCCGCCTCATCGCCCGCTATGTCCAGACCCACAAGCCCAGGGCCTGGAAGCCGGACCCCAGGGAAATCCGCCAGTTACGTGCACTTCTGCGGCGGATCAAGGCCCTGGAGAAAATGCGGCGCCAGGAACTCAACCGCGCCCTGCACCCCGGCGTCCCCGTCATCGAGCAGCAGCTCAAGGCACATGCCACCTACCTGGAGCAGTCCATCAGCCAGCTCTGGACAGCCGTCCAGGACCACATCCGGCGCCATGCCCGCCTCCGGGAACAGCAACAGCTGCTCATGACCATCCCCGGCATCAGTCAGGTCGCCAGTGCCTGGCTGCTCGGTGAAATCCCCTTCCACCGATTCAACCACGCCCGCCAGGCCGCAGCCTTCGCCGGTGTCGTCCCCCACCTCCAAACATCAGGCACTTCTCTCAATACCAGCCGCATGTCCAAACGCGGCAATCGCCATATCCGCGGGGTCCTCTACATGCCGGCAATCTCTGCCATGTCCTGGAATCCCGCCATCAAGGCGCAGGCTCAACGACTCAGGGCGCGGCACAAACCCGGCAAAACC
>JALUTW010000062.1 GCA_027021685.1 Chromatiales bacterium
TCCGACACCCGGGCGGCCTGCTGCATGTTGTGGGTGACGATGACGATGGTGTAGCGGTCCTTGAGCTCGTAGATGAGCTCCTCGATCTTGAGCGTGGAGATGGGATCCAGCGCCGAGGCCGGCTCGTCCAGCAGCAGCACCTCGGGCTCCACCGCGATGGCGCGGGCGATGACCAGCCGCTGCTGCTGGCCGCCGGACAGGCCCAGCGCGTTGTCCTCCAGCCGGTCCTTGACCTCGTCCCACAGGGCCGCACCCTTGAGCGCCCGCTCCACGGCGTCGTCCAGCCGGCGGCGGTCGTTGACGCCCTGCAGCCGCAGGCCGTAGGCCACGTTCTCGTAGATGCTCTTGGGAAACGGATTGGGCTTCTGGAACACCATGCCCACGCGCCGGCGCAGCTCGGCCACGTTGACGCGCTTGTCGTAGATGTCCTGGCCGTCCAGGGCCACCCGGCCCTCGATGCGGCAGCCGTCCACCAGGTCATTCATGCGGTTGAAGCAGCGCAGCAGCGTGGACTTGCCGCAGCCCGAGGGCCCGATGAATGCGGTGACCCGGTTCTTGGCGATGGACATGTCGATGTCCCGCAGGGCGTGCTTGTCGCCGTACCACAGGTTGAGCCGCGCCACTTCCAGGCAGACGGTCTCGTCGTCCAGGCTGCGCTGCTCGGTGCCGCGCCCCAGCATGTTGATGTCGATGGCGTGGGTGCGCGGCGTCTCCGTGACAGCGGCGTCCGCGGTGGATTCACTCATGGCTGGTTCTCCATCACGATTCCAGGGCCCGGTACTTCTCCCGCAGCCGGTTGCGGATGGCGATGGCGGTGACATTGAGCACCACGATCACCAGCACCAGCAGCAGCGAAGTGGCATACACCAGGGGCCGGGCCGCCTCCACGTTGGGGCTCTGGAAGCCCACGTCGTAGATGTGAAAGCCCAGGTGCATGAACTTGCGGTCCAGGTGAATATACGGGAAATTGCCATCCAGCGGTAGCGAGGGCGCCAGCTTCACCACCCCCACCAGCATCAGCGGCGCGACCTCGCCGGCGGCGCGGGCGATGGCCAGGATGAGACCGGTCATGATGGCCGGCGAGGCCATGGGGATCACCGTCCGCCACAGGGTCTCGAACTTGGTCGCCCCCAGCGCCAGGCTCCCCTCGCGGATGGACTTGGGGATGCGCGCCAGTCCTTCCTCGGTGGCGACGATCACCACCGGCAGGGTGAGCAGGGCCAGCGTCAGCGAGGCCCACATGAGCCCCGGGGTGCCGAAGGTGGGGGCCGGCAGGGCCTCCGGGAACAGTGCCCGGTCCACGGCCCCGCCGATGAAGTAGACGAAGAACCCCAGCCCGAACACGCCGTAGACGATGGACGGCACGCCGGCCAGATTGTTGACCGCGATGCGGATGAGACGGGTCAGCGGGCCCTGGCGTGCGTACTCGCGCAGGTACACCGCGGCGATGACCCCCAGCGGCGTCACCAGCACCGCCATGATGATGACCATCATCACGGTGCCGAAGATGGCGGGGAACACGCCGCCCTCGGTGTTGGCCTCGCGCGGGTCCTCGCTCACGAAGCGCCACATGTTGACCAGGTACAGGCCCAGCTTGTCCAGCACGCCCATGGCGTTGGGCCGGATCACGCTCACCACCTTGGCCAGGGGCAGCTCCACCTCGCGCCCGTCCTGGATCCGCCCCACCATGCTGTCGCGGGCGATGGCCCGGTGGAGTTCGGCCAGGCGCGCCTGCAGCGCGGCATACTCCTCCTGCAGGCGCGCGCGCTCGGCCTCCAGCCCGGCCAGCCGCTCCGGGGTCAGGGCACCATCCAGCTCGTAGCGCCGCTGCTGCAGGCGCAGCCGTTCCAGCGCGTAGTTGACGGCACCGATCTCCTTCTTCTGGATCCGCACCATCTGGTCATGCAGGGCGGTGGCCCGCGCCAGCCGTCTCTCCAGCTCCGTCCACGCGGCCTCACCCTCGGCCACCACCCGGTCCCCTTCCTTCACCGCCACAAGATAGCCGTAGAAGTTGCCCCACTCGCGCCGCTCCACCCGCATGAGATCCGGGGGATAGGTGAATGCCTCCAGGCCCGTCTCCGGCACCACCTTGAAGTCGAAGCCCAGGAGATCGCGGTTGCCGGTCTTGATGAGGTAGCGGGTGACCATCCCCGTCCCCGCGGGAAGATCGAGGCCGCTCTCGCGCAGCTGCCGGGCGCTGACCTCCTCCACGTCCCAGATCTCGCCGATGAGACGCATGCGCTGGCCGTCGCGGCCGGTGTACCAGGTCTCCACGATGTCTGCCGGCCAGAAGTACCCCAGGCCGCGTACCGCGATGAGCAACAGCAGTCCGAACACCATCACCAGGCTGGTGCTCACCGCGGCGGCATTGAGCCAGATCCAGGGCTTGCCGCTCTTCCACCAGGTGCGCAGGTTGTTCTCGTCGGCGTGCACGGAGATCCTCCTACAGCGAGCTGTAGCGCCGGCGCAGGCGCTGGCGCACCACTTCGCCCGCGGTGTTGACCACGAAGGTGAAGGCAAACAGCACCAGCGCGGCCAGGAACAGCACCCGGTAGTGGGTGCTGTTGACCTCGGATTCCGGCATCTCCACCGCGATGTTGGCCGACAGGGTGCGCATGCCCTGGAAGATGCTCCAGTCCATGACCGGCGTGTTGCCCGTGGCCATGAGGACGATCATGGTCTCCCCCACCGCCCGGCCGAAGCCGATCATGACGGCGGAAAAGATGCCGGGGCTGGCCGTGAGCAGCACCACCCGCACCAGGGTCTGCCACGGCGTGGCACCCAGGGCCAGCGAGCCGTGAATGAGATGCTTGGGTACGGCGAACAAGGCGTCCTCGGCGATGGAAAAGATGGTGGGAATGACGGCAAACCCCATGGCCAGTCCCACCACGATGGAGTTGCGCTGGTCGAAGGCGATGCCCATCTCGTTGGTGAGCCAGGCCCGCATGTCGCCGCCGAACCAGTGGATCTCCATCCACGGGCTGGCCGCCAGTGCCACCCAGCCCCAGAACATCACCACCGGAATGAGCAGGGCCGCCTCCCACCCCTCCGGGACCCAGTGGCGGAAGCCGGCCGGCAGGCGCTGCCACAGGTAGGCCACCAGCAGTACCCCCGGCGGCATGATCACCAGCAGCGCGAACACGCCCGGCAGGTAATGCTCCACGAAGGGGGCCAGCCACAGCCCGGCGAGAAAGCCGAGGATCACGGTGGGCAGGGCCTCCATCACCTCGATGGACGGCTTCACCAGGCGCCGCATGCGCGGTGACATGAACTGGGCGGTGAAGATGGCGCCCATGATGGCCAGGGGCATGGCCAGCAGCATGGCGTAGAAGGCCGCCTTGAGGGTGCCGAAGGAGATGGGCACCAGCGAGAACTTGGGCTCGAAGTCGGAGGTGGCGGCCGACGACTGCCACAGGTACATGGGCTCCGGATAGCTCTCGTACCAGACCTTGCCCCACAGCGCCGACCAGGAGATCTCCGGGTGTTCGTTGTGGATGCGGGCGAAGCGAACGCGGCTGCCGTCCTGCGCCAGCAGGGCGTCGGCCCGCGGCGCCACCGCCAGCGCGGTCACGGGCCCGTCGCCCAGGGCCCGTTCCAGCAGGGTGCGGTGGGCCGTGGTGTGATAGATCCCCAGGCGGCCGCCGGCATCGGCGGCGAGAAACCCCTTGCGGTGGTGCTCCGGGGCAATGGCGGTCACCCCCTGCAGGCGGGTCTCGAACTCCCGGATGCGGGTCAGCCGTGCGTGGCCGCCGGGCTGCGGCACCAGCGACCACTGGATGATGCGCCCGTCGTCGGCCCCCGCGAGCAGCGAGATCCCGCCCACCAGGTCCTTGAGCGCCGTCAGCCGGTGTTGGGGCGGCACCAGCCTCATGCGCTCGATGAGGGCCGGGGCCTCGGGGTCACTGATGTCGTAATAGAACAGCGTGCCGTC
>JALUTW010000063.1 GCA_027021685.1 Chromatiales bacterium
CGTCCGCCAGCTCGTGGCTCACGGCCTGTCGCCCCGCACGCCGGCCGCGGCCATCCAGGACGGCACCCTGCCGGGACAGCGCCGCTGCCTCACCACCCTGGGTGAGCTGGCCGGGACCGTGCGCGCCGCGGGCCTGCGGCCCCCGGTCACCCTGGTCATCGGCCGGGTGGTGAGCCTGGCGCCGGAGCTGGACTGGTTCACCGGCGCCGCCGACGCCGGCGCGGAGGAGAGCCATGGCTAGGCGCGCGGCCCTGTGGCTGCCGGGACTCGTGCTGGCGGCCGCGGCGCAGGCCGCGCCGCCGCCGGACCCGGAGCGGCTGGAGAACCTGCTGCAGCAGGACTGCGGCTCCTGCCACGGTCTGACCCTGCGCGGCGGCCTGGGTCCGGCGCTCACCCCCGAGGCCCTGGCGGGCCGCCCGCGGCAGGTGCTGGCGCGCACCATTCTCGACGGGCGGCCTGGCACCCCCATGCCGCCCTGGCGCGGCCTGCTCACCGAGGCCGAGGCGGACTGGCTGGCGGGCCGGCTCCTGGAGGGGGAGGGGGCCCGTGAGGACCGCTAGCCTGCCGGCCCTGGTGCTGCCGCTGGTCCTGGCCGGCTGCGCCGCCGGGCCGCGCGGCACCGGGGACCTGGGCCTGGTCATCGAGCGCGCCTCCGGCGCGGTGCAGATCGTGGACACCAGCCACCGCCACGCACTGGCCCGCATCACCGGCCTGGGCGATCTGTCCCATGCCTCGGTGGTGTTCTCCCGCGACGAACGCTTTGCCTACGTCTTCGGCCGTGACGGCGGCCTGACCCGGGTGGACCTGCTGCGCGCGGTGATCGACCGGCGCATCGTGCAGTCGGGCAACAGCATCGGCGGCGCCATCTCCGACGACGGCACCCTGGTGGCGGTGAGCAACTACGTGCCGGGCGGCGTGCGGGTGTTCGATGCCGCGTCGCTGGAGCCGGTGGCGGACATCCCGGCCGTGGGCCGCGACGGGCGCCGCTCCAGGGTGGTGGGCCTGGTGGATGCGCCGGGCCGGCGCTTCGTCTTCGCCCTGTTCGACGCCGGCGAGATCTGGATCGCGGACTTCAGCGGCGGGCTCGAGCCCCGCATCGAGCGCTTCCCGGGCATCGGCCGCCAGCCCTACGACGCCCTCGTCACGCCCGACGGTCGCTATTACATCGCCGGCCTGTTCGGCGAGGACGGCCTCGCGCTGCTGGATCTCTGGCATCCCGAGCGCGGCGTGCGCCGCATCCTCGATCACTACGGCCGCGGCCAGCGGCGCCTGCCCGTGTACAAGATGCCTCACCTGGAGGGCTGGGCGGTGGCCGGGCGCCGCGCCTTCGTGCCCGCGGTGGGCCGGCACGAAGTGCTGGTCATTGACCTGGAGCAGTGGACCGAGGCCGGGCGCATCGCGGTGCACGGCCAGCCGGTGTTCGTCATGGCGCGCCCCGGCGGGCGCCAGGTGTGGGTCAACTTCGCCCATCCCGACAACGACACGGTGCAGGTCATCGACACCGAGACCCTGCACGTGATCCACCAGTTCCGCCCCGGTCCCGCGGTGCTGCACATGGAGTTCACCCCGCGCGGCCACGAGGTCTGGATCTCGGTGCGCGATGGCAACCGGGTGGAGGTCTACGACACCCGCACCTTCGACCGCCTGGCCAGCCTGCCCGCGCGCCGGCCCAGCGGGATCTTCTTCACCGCCCGCGCCCACCGCATCGGATTGTGAGGGCCGTCTCGTGTCCATCGCCACCGGCAACAAGACCCTCGGCCTGAGCCCCCTGGAGCGGCGCCTGCTCAACGACTTCCAGCACGGGCTGCCGCTGGTGCCGCGGCCCTATGCCGCCATGGCGCGGCGCCTGGGCGTGAGCGAGACCGAGGTCATCGCCACCCTGCGGCGGCTTGCGGAGCGGGGCGCGGTGAGCCGGGTGGGGCCGGTGTTCCGCCCCAACCGCGCGGGTGTCAGCACCCTGGCCGCGATGGCGGTGGCGCCGGAGGACCTGGAACGGATCGCGGCCATCGTCAGCGGCTTCGCCGAGGTCAACCACAACTACGAGCGGGAGCACGAGTACAACCTGTGGTTCGTGGTCACCGCACCCGACGCCGCGGCCCTGCGCGAGGTGCTAGCGCGCATCGAGGCGGCCACCGGCCACGCGCTGCTGGAGCTGCCGCTGCTGGAAGACTTTCACATCGACCTGGGGTTCGAGCTGGAATGGACCTAGCGCTGCCACGCCTGTCACCGGACACCGAGCCGCTGGATGAGCGCGACCGTGCCCTGGTGCGCGCGGTGCAGGGCGGGTTGCCGCTGGTGCCGCGGCCCTACGCGGCGGTGGCCGCGGCCGCCGGCATGAGCGAGGCCGAGGTGATCTCGCGCCTGCGGCGGCTGGCGGAGCGGGGCGTGATCCGGCGCCTGGGGGTGGTGGTGCGCCACCGCGAGCTGGGCTACACCGCCAACGCCATGGTGGTGTGGGACGTGCCCGACGACCGGGTGGCCAAGCTGGGCCGCTGCCTGGCGGCCTATCCCTTCGTCACCCTGTGCTACCGCCGGCCGCGGCGTCCCCCCGCCTGGCCCTACAACCTGTTCTGCATGATCCACGGGCGCAGCCGCGAAGGCGTGCTGGCGCAGGTGGACCAGCTGGTGCGCGAGTGCGGCCTGGATGCCCTGCCGCGCGCGGTGCTGTTCTCGCGCCGGCGCTTCAAGCAGCGCGGTGCCTGGTACGGAGGGGACGCGCGCGATGCTGGATGAGACCGACCGCGCCATCATCAACGGCGCCCAGGGCGGGTTCCCCGTCTGCGAGCGGCCCTATGCCGAGCTGGCGGCGCGGCTGGGGCTCGACGAGGCGGAGCTCCTGGAGCGCCTGCAGCGCCTGCTGGACGACGGGGTACTGGATCGCTTCGGGCCCCTGTACCGGGCCGAGGCCATGGGCGGCACCGTGACCCTGGCCGCCATGGCAGTACCGGCGGAGCGGTTCGACGAGGTGGCCCGTTTCGTCAACGGCTATCCCGAGGTGGCCCACAACTACCGCCGCGATCACGATCTCAACATGTGGTTCGTGGTGGCCAGCGACCGGCCCCGGCGCGTGAAGCAGGTCCTGGCCGCCATCGAGGCGGCCACCGGGCTCAAGGTCTACAACATGCCCAGGCGGCGGGAATTCCACCTGGGCCTGCGGCTGGAGGCATGAAGGAGGCGGCCATGAACGACCCGGCACCCCTCTGCGTCGCCCTGCTGGACGACACCGACCGTGCCCTCATCAACGCCACCCAGGCGGGCCTGCCGCTGGTGCCGCGGCCCTACCATGCCCTGGCCGCGCAGCTGGGGCTCGATGCCGGCGAGGTCATGGCCCGCTTCCGCCGGCTGCAGGCCACGGGCGTCATCCGCCGCCTGGGCGCGGTGCCCAACCACTACCGCCTGGGCTACACCGCCAACGGCATGTCGGTGTGGGACGTGCCCGACGACCGGGTGGCGGAGCTGGGCCGCGCCGTGGGCGCGCTGGACTTCGTCAGCCACTGCTACGAGCGCCCGCGCCATCCGCCCCGCTGGCCCTACAACCTGTTCGCCATGATCCACGCCCGCAGCCGTGACGAGGTGGAGGACCGGGTGGCGCAGATCGCCGCCCTGCTGGGCGCGGCCGACCGCGGCCACGCCGTGCTCTACAGCACCGCCATCCTGAAGAAGACCGGCCTGCGCATTGCGCCGCCGGCCGCGGGCGGCGGGCGCCGGGCTGCGGGGTAGGGCCGTGTTCCGCCTCACCCGCTTTCTGCAGGACCTCGACCGCCCCGGACCGGATCCGGTGCCGCCGGCACCCCGCGGCCCGGTGGTGATCTGGAACCTGGTGCGGCGCTGCAACCTCACCTGCCGCCACTGCTATTCTATCTCCGCCGATCGCGACTTCCCGGGCGAGCTGGACACGCAGGAGGTGTACC
>JALUTW010000064.1 GCA_027021685.1 Chromatiales bacterium
GCTCTACATCGCCGGCGGGGTGGCGCCCCACGTCCGCCGCCGGCTGGAAGCGCCGGACTTCCTCCGCCGCTTCCGCGCCAAGCCGCCCATGACACCGGTGCTGGAGGCCATTCCCGTGCGCCTGGTGCTGGACACCCGCGCCGGTACCCTCGGCGCCCTGGCCTGCGCGCTGGAGCCGGCGTAGGGTGTGGTTGCGCCAGCGACCGCACCGCTGTTCGGAATACCCGCCGCCGTGGCCCTGGTTTCACCGCCGCGATCTCAACGCAGAGGCGCAGAGACGCAGAGGACGCAGAGACGGAATTTGTGTTTTGCGCCATAGCCGCCCCAGCAGCCAGCCGCCAGCACCCAGTGCCCGACGGTGGTGCAGGGTGCGCTGACAGAGCCTTCGCATAATGTTATCTCTGCGCTCTCTGCGTCTTTGCGTTCACATCACGTCCGGCAGAACCTTCTTCGCGCCCAGGGGGGCGCTCCTGCACCCGTTCTGACCTCTGTCTTCTGTCATCTGTCCTCTGAATGGGGGCCGCTCGGTCAGAGGTCAGACATCAGATGACAGATGTCAGATGGGGTGTGTAGGAGCGCCGCCCCGGCGCGAAGAAGAATTTTCCCTTGGCGTCCTCTGCGCCTTTGCGTCTTTGCGTTGGATCAGTTCATTCCCCGCCGTGGAGCAGGTTGCGCCATTCCTGGTCTTCACGGTCGAACAGGCGGTGGTCCTCCACCGGGCCCCAGGTACCGGCGGGGTAGGTGTGGATGAAGTCGCGCTCGGTGCTCCACACCTTGAGGATGGGGTCCACCACCTCCCAGGCCCAGCGCACCTCGTCGTAGCGCAGGAACAGGGTGCAGTCGTTCTCAATCACGTCCAGCAGCAGGTCCTCGTAGGCCTCCAGCTTGTTGGTGACGGTGCCGCAGTAGGCGGCGTCGAGCTGGGTGGTCTGGGTGCGCAGCTCCAGGCCCGGTTCCTTGGTCTGGATCTCCACCCGCACGCATTCCAGCGGCTGGATGCCCATGAGGATCCAGTTGGGCGGCAGCTTTTCGATATGCGTCTTGCGGAACAGCTGCTGCGGCGGATGCTTGAAGCGGATGGCGATGAGCGAGCTGTCCCGGGCCAGGCGCTTGCCGGTGCGCAGGTAGAACGGGACGTTGCGCCAGCGCCAGTTGTCGATGTAGAGCTTGAGCGAGGCATAGGTCTCGGTGGTGCTGTCGGGCGGAATGTCGGGTTCGTCCAGATAACCCGGCACGGCTTCGCCGTCGACGGTGCCGGCGGCGTACTGGGCGCGGAAGGCGTGGGCGTGGACCGCGGTGCGCGGAATGGGGCGGATGGAGCGCAGGACCTTGACCTTCTCGTCGCGCAGGGCGTCGGCATCCAGGCTGGCCGGCGGCTCCATGGCCACCAGGGTGAGCATCTGCAGCAGGTGGCTCTGGAGCATGTCGCGCATGGCGCCCACCCCGTCGTAGTAGCCGGCGCGCCCGGCGATGCCCTGGGTCTCGGCGTGGGTGATCTGCACGTGGTCGATGTAGTTGCGGTTCCACAACGGCTCCAGCATGAGGTTGGCGAAGCGGAACACCAGCACGTTCTGGACCATGGACTTGCCCAGGTAGTGATCGATACGGAAGATCTGCCGCTCGGCGAAGTGGCGGTGGAGTTTTTCCTCGAGGATCTCGGCGCTCTCCAGGTCGTAGCCGAAGGGTTTTTCGATCACCACCCGGCGCCAGCCGCCCTCCTCGCGGTTGAGCCCCGCCTGGGCCAGGCGCGTGGCCACCTCGGCGTAGGCCGACGGCTGCAGGGCCATGTAGAAGACCATGTTGCGCGGACAGCCGGGGTCGTCGAGCACGGCCGCGCGCAGGCGGGTGTAGGTGTCCCCCTCGCGGATGTCGCCGGAGAGAAAGCGCAGGCGGGCGCTGAAGCGCTGCCAGGTCTCCTTTTCCAGTTCGCCCCCGGTGAAGTCGCAGCACAGGTCGTGAACGTAGGCGCGCCAGGCCTCGTGGTCCCAGTCGCGCCGGCCCACGCCCAGGATGCACAGGCCGGCGGGCAGGCGCCCGGCGCCGTCGAGCTGGAACAGGGCCGGCAGCAGCTTGGTCCGGGCCAGGTTGCCGGTGGCGCCGAAGATGGTGAACACGCACGGCTCAGTCATCACCGTCCTCCGCCTTCACCACGGCGTGGCCGCCGAAGGCCCGGCGCATCATGGCCAGCAGGCGGTGGCCGTAGCCCTCGCGGTCCTGGCTGGCGAAGCGCATGTGCAGGGCCAGGGCCAGGACCGGGGCCGGGGTGCCCTGGGCCACCGCCTCGTCCGCGGTCCAGCGGCCCTCGCCCGAGTCGGGCACCACCGGCGCCACGTCCGCCAGTTCCTGGTCGCGGGCCAGGAAGTCGGCGGTGAGGTCCAAAAGCCAGCTGCGCACCACCGAGCCGTGGCGCCACAGCTCGGCGATCTGCGCCAGGTCCAGGGCGAACTCCCGCTTGCCGTGGAGCAGGGCGAAGCCCTCGGCCATGGCCTGCATCATGCCGTACTCGATGCCGTTGTGGATCATCTTGGTGAAATGGCCGGCCCCCGGCGGGCCCACGTGGGCCCAGCCGCGGTCCGGGGCCGGCGCCAGCACCCTGAGCGCGGGCTCCACCAGGGCCACCGCCTCGGGCGTGCCGCCCACCATCATGCAGTAGCCGTTGTCCAGGCCCCACACGCCGCCCGAGGTGCCCGCATCCACGAAGTGGATGCCGCGCCCGGCGAGCCATTCCGCCCGCCGCAGGCTGTCGTGGTAGTTGGCGTTGCCGCCGTCCACCAGCACGTCGCCCGCGTCCAGGCGGGCGGCGGTCTCGCGGAGCATGGTCTCGGTGACCTCGCCCGCGGGCAGCATGAGCCAGATCACCCGCGGCGGGGCGAGGCGGGCCACGGCGTCGGCGGGGTCCGCCGCCGGTTCCAGGCCCTCCTCCGCGGCCAGGGTGTCGAGGATCCCGCGCGAGCGGTTCCAGCCCACCACCCCGATGCCGCCGCGCAGCAGGCGGCGTGCCATGTTGGACCCCATGCGGCCCAGACCGAACATTGCCAGTTTCACCGCGGCGCCTCCTTTCCCTCGGGTGCGAAAACCGGTTGCGGATGGAATGGGATCAACTCTAGCACGGGAGCCATGCGGGACGGGCCGTGAACCATGAATGCAGGCGGACCCGGTTTGCCGCTCATGCCGCGGCCTGCGGGATGGCGTGATTCAATCCGTGGTCCCGGCGGGTGTTGCACCCGCTCCCTTGAGTTGTTCAGGCCTCCCGCGCCGCGGGCGCGCCGAGGGCGGTGCGCAGGTCGGGATGGCGCAGGCGCACGCCCAGCTCCGACAGCATGCGCCGGTTGTCCATGCGGCGCGACTCGCGCAGGTAGGCCAGCATGCCGGGGCTCATGGTGCGCTCGGCCTCGGCCCAGTCCACCGCCGGCGGCCGCGGCAGGCCCAGGCAGTCGGCGATGGTGTAGAAGTATTCGGTCATGCTGGATTCGCTGCCGTCACAGACGTTGTACACCGCGCCGGGCCGGCCCCGGAGGGCGGCGGCGCGGCACACCGCGGCCAGGTCGTCGGCATGGATGCGGTTGGTGGGGGGCGCCAGCTCCGGCCGCAGCACCGGCTCGCCCCGGCGCAGCCGCTCCAGGGGCAGGCGGTCGCGGGCGTAGATCCCGCCCACGCGCAGGATCACGGCCTCGGTTCCGCTCTCGCGCGCGAAGGCGGCGAGCCGGCGCTCCGCCGCCAGCCGCCGGCGGCCGCGGGCGCTGGCGGGCCGCGGCGGGGTGTCCTCGGTCACGCGCGCCCCCCGGTGGTCGCCGTACACCGCCGAGGTGGACAGCAGCACCAGCCGCCGCGGCGGCCGGGCGGCCAGGGCGGCCAGCAGCCGGCCCAGGCGCGGGTCGTCGTCGCCGCGCGGCGGCGGGGGCACGA
>JALUTW010000065.1 GCA_027021685.1 Chromatiales bacterium
TTGAGCACCACCGTGCCGCCGTAGCGCTCGCGCAGGGCGGCGGCGGCGGCGAAGCGATCGGCCTGGACCTCGGCGGCGGTCATGCCCAGGAGGCGGCCGGCCTCGCCCGGGTGCGGAGTGAGCACCCAGTCCTCGCGCTGCACGGGGTCGAGAGCGAGGGCGTTGAGGCCGTCACCGTCCACCACCAGGGGCAGCGGGGCGTCCAGCACCCGGCCCAGCAGAGCCCGGCCCCAGTGCCCCTGCCCCAGGCCCGGACCGCACACCACCACCGTGGCCCGGCGCAGGAGGGGCCCGAGATCGCGGGGGGACTCCACGGCGTGACACATGAGCTCGGGGCGCCCGGCGTTGAGCACCGCCGCGTGCGCCGCGCGGGTGGCCACCGACACCAGCCCCGCCCCCACCCGGGCGGCGGCCTCGGCCGCCATCCGTGCGGCCCCGCTCATGCCGGCCTCGCCCCCCACCACCAGCACGTGGCCGAAGTCGCCCTTGTGGGCCTGGCGCGGGCGCGGCCCCAGGGCGGCGGCGAGATCCTCCGGGTCCAGGCGCTCCGCCGCCGGCGGTCCCTGGCGGTAGACATCGGGCGGCAGCTTGAGATCGTCGAACAGCAGCCGGCCGGTGCACTCCCGCCCGGCTTCCATGAACAGACCCCGCTTGAGCCCCACGAAGGTGATGGTCACCGCCGCCCGCACCGCCACCCCCATCTCCTGGCCGGTGTCGGCGTTGAGGCCGGAGGGCACATCCAGCGCCAGCACCGGCCTTCCGGCGGCGTTGACGGCCGCCACCGCCCCCCGCCAGGGCTCGGCCACCTCGCCCGAGAGCCCGGTGCCCAGGAGGGCATCCACGACGACATCGGCCCCGTCCAGGGCCTGGCCCTGCCACGGCGCCGCCTCCACGTCCACGCTGAGCAGGCGCTGGGACGCGGCCAGGGCATCCCCCCCGAGGCGCCCGGCATCGCCCACCTGGTACACGTCCACGGCCAGGCCCGCCTCCCGCGCCAGGCGCGCCAGGACGAAGCCGTCGCCACCGTTGTTGCCGGTGCCGCACAGCACGGCGATGCGCTTCGCCTGCGGCCACTGGCTGCGCAGGGCGTCGAAGGCGGCGGCCCCGGCGCGCTCCATGAGCACGCTGCCCGGGATGCCGAAGGCCTCCATGGCGATGCGATCCAGCTCCCGCACCTGGTGGGCGCGGTAAAGGGCTCGGGGCAGGGCGTTCATGCCGCTATCATAAACACATGGGTGAAGCAGCGAAAACGAGCGCGCTGCCGGACGCCGCCGTGCTGGCGGAGCGCATCCGCGCCTGGGGCCGCGAGCTGGGTTTCCAGGCCGTGGGTTTCGCCGGCATCGACCTCGCGGCGGCGGAGGTCCGCCTGGAGGAATGGCTGGCCGCCGGCTGCCACGGCGACATGGAATGGATGGCACGCCACGGGAGCAAGCGCACGCGGCCGGCGGAGCTGGTGCCCGGCACTCTCAGCGTCATCAGCGTGCGCATGGACTACCTGCCGCCCATGCGTTTCGCCCCCGGCAAGCTGCTGCAGCATCCGGAGCTGGGCTACGTCTCCTGCTACGCCCTGGGCCGCGACTATCACAAGGTGCTGCGCGCGCGGCTCAAAAAGCTGGCTGCGCGCATTTCCGGGCTGGCGGGCCCTTTCGGCCACCGGGTGTTCGTGGACAGCGCGCCGGTGATGGAAAAGCCGCTGGCGGTGAAGGCCGGCCTGGGCTGGATGGGCAAGCACGGCAACCTCATCAGCCGCGAGGGCGGGTCCTGGTTCTTCCTGGGGGAGATCTACACCGACCTGCCCCTGCCCGAGGACGGCCCCGTGCCCGCCCACTGCGGCCGCTGCACCGCCTGCCTGGACCTGTGCCCCACCCGCGCCATCACCCGTCCCTTCCACGTGGATGCCCGGCGCTGCATTTCCTACCTCACCATCGAGCACAAGGGCCCCATCCCGGTGGATCTGCGCCCGGCCCTGGGCAACCGCATCTACGGCTGCGACGACTGCCAGGCGGTGTGTCCCTGGAACCGCTTCGCCCGCGTGTCCTCCGAGCCCGACTTCGCCCCCCGCCACGGCCTGGATGCGCCCCGCCTGGTGGACCTGTTCGCCTGGAGCGAGGCGGAGTTCCTGGCCCGCACCGAGGGCAGCGCCATCCGCCGCATCGGCCACGAGCGCTGGCTGCGCAACATCGCCGTGGCCCTGGGCAACGCCCCGGGCACGCCGGAGGTCCTGGCGGCGCTGGAGGCACGGCGCCATCACCCCTCCGCCCTGGTGCGGGAACACGTACAATGGGCCTTGGCCCGACACCGGACACGGGGGATACAACCATGAAGCGATTTCAGCGATGCGCCGCCGCCCTGCTGCTGGCGGCGGCGGGACCGGCGGCCGCCGGCGAGGACAAGCCCTACGTCTCCGCCCGCCTGCTGTCCATGGACGCGGCCCAGGCGGTGGCCCGCGCCGCGGCCGAGGCCTGCGCGAAGAAGGGCTACCAAGTGAGCGCGGCGGTGGTGGACCGGGCCGGGGTGCTCCAGGCCTTCGTCCGCCACCCCCTGGCGGGCACCCATACGGTGGAGGTGGCGGCGGCCAAGGCCCGGGCCTCGGCCTCGTTCCAGGTGCCCAGCATGATGATGGCGCAGGAGGAGTTCGTGCCCCTGCGCCACGCCCCCGGCATCATGCTGCTGGGCGGTGCCCTCCCTATCCGGGTGGGCGGCCACATGTACGGCGCGGTGGGGGTCTCGGGCGCGCCCGGCCAAAAGGTGCTGGGCGACATCGACGAGGAATGCGCCCGCGCCGGCGTGGAGGCGGTGACCGAGGCGCTGGAGTTCGCGGAATAGGGCCCGGGCGGTTTCAGGCCTTCACGTCCAGGAGGGTGCCCAGCATCTCGTCCTCGGCCTGGAGCACGCGCACATTGGCCTGCACGTGGCGCGCGGCCTGCCTGGCCCCCACCAGGGCCTGCGGGTCCGGGCCCTTCTCCATGGCCTCGGCCGACGCCACCCGGCCGGCGTTGCGCCGCAGCTCGGCCAGGCCGCGGCGCACGCCCTCCAGGGCGATCTGGGATGCCGGTGTCACCTTCATGCCTCCATTAGCGTCCGCCGGGCGCCGGGCTTGAGGCCCGCGGGAAAAATGAAAGTCTTTTGTTTTCATATGGATGGGAACCCCACCTGATGCCGGTGCCATATCCCCGTCACCAGGTCACGGCCCTGCTGCTGGCCGGGGGCGGCGGCTCCCGCATGGGCGGGCGGGACAAGGGCCTGCTGAGCCTCCACGGCCGGCCGCTGGCGGCCTGGGCGGCCTCGCGCCTGCGGCCCCAGGCCCATGCCCTGCTGGTGAGCGCCAACCGCAACGCCGCCGTCTATGCCGCCCTGGGGGCCCCGGTGCTGGCCGACCCCCCCGGCCTGGCCGGCCCGCTGGCCGGCGTGCTGGCCGGCCTGGAGGCCGCGGCCACGCCGTGGCTGCTGTGTGCGCCCGCCGACGCCCCGTGCCTGCCGCCCGACCTGGGCCCGCGCCTGCACCGGGCGGCCGCCGGTGAAGGCGTGCCGCTGGCAGTGGCCCACGACGGATCCCGCCGCCAGCACCTGTTCCTGCTGGCGCGCACGGCGCTGGCCCCCCGCCTGCGCACCTGGCTGGAGGCGGGCGGCCGCGCCGCCTGGCGGTGGCTGGAGGCGGTGGGGCCGGCCGAGGCCCGCTTCGATAGCCCCCGGGCCTTCGTCAACGTCAACACGCCGCAGGCCCTCCAGGACCTGCGCCGGGAGGCCGAGCCGTGTTCGAGGGTCTGAGCACGCCGGTGCTGGGCGTCGCCGCCTTCTCCGGCACCGGCAAGACCACCCTCCTGCGCCAGGTCCTGCCGCGCCTCACCGCGGCCGGCCTCGCGGTGGGCGTCATCAAGCACACCCACCATGACTTCGAGGTG
>JALUTW010000066.1 GCA_027021685.1 Chromatiales bacterium
GCAGGCGGCCAGCAGCTCGGCGATGGGATACTTGCGGTTGACGGGCACCAGCTCGTTGCGCAGGGCATCGTCGGGGGCGTGCAGCGACACCGCCAGGGCCACGTCGGCGGCCCCGCGCAGGCGGTCCAGCGCCGGCACCAGCCCCGAGGTGCTCACCGTGACCCGGCGCTTGGACAGGCCGTAGGCGTTGTCGTCCACCAGCAGTTCCAGCGCCGCCACCACGTTGTCGAAGTTGGCCAGCGGCTCGCCCATGCCCATGAACACCACGTTGGTGATGGCACGGTCGCTGCGGTGCACCACGCCCAGGGCATGGTTGGCCCGCCACACCTGGCCCACGATCTCGTCGGCGGCGAGATTGCGGTTGAACCCCTGGCGGGCGGTGGCGCAGAAGGTGCAGTCCAGCGCGCAGCCCACCTGCGACGAGATGCACAGGGTGTTGCGCCCGGCCTCGGGAATGAACACCGTCTCCACGCAGTTGCCGTCGGCCAGCCGCATGAGCCACTTGACGGTGCCGTCGGCCGAGCGCTGCTCCGAGACGATCTCCGGGGCGGCGATCACCGCCTCCGCCGCCAGCCGGCGGCGCAGGGCCAGCGGCAGGTTGGTCATGCGCTCGAAGTCGTCGAGACCGAACTGGTGGATCCACTTGACGAGCTGGGTGGCGCGGAAGGGCTTCTCCCCCTGCGCCCCCAGCCACTCCGCCAGCCGGCCGCGGGTCAGCCCCAGCAGGTTGACCGGTTGCTCAGTCCTGGGCAGGGGAACGGCCATGGCGGCGGCGCACCTAGCGGGTGCGCGGATGGATCTCCAGCTCGCTGAAGAAGAAGGCGATCTCGGCCCGCGCGGTGTCGGGGCCGTCGGAGCCGTGGACCACGTTCTCGTCCACGGTGTCGGCGAAATCGGCGCGGATGGTGCCGGGCGCGGCCTCCTTCGGGTTGGTGGCCCCCATGAGCTCGCGGTTGCGGGCGATGGCGTTCTCGCCCTCCAGCACCTGGACCATCACCGGGCCCGAGGTCATGAACGCCACCAGGTCGTTGAAGAAGGGCCGCTC
Source organism: Chromatiales bacterium (assembly GCA_027021685.1). Classification (GTDB taxonomy): domain Bacteria; phylum Pseudomonadota; class Gammaproteobacteria; order CAMYNG01; family CAMYNG01; genus JALUTW01. The sequence goes on from JALUTW010000066.1 coordinate 1,046, forward strand.
GCGGTGCACGGCGTAGAAGCGTTCCGCCTGCTCGCGGGTGAGATGGAACATGCGCGCGGCGACGATGCGCAGGCCCGCCTGCTCGAAGCGGCGGTAGATCTCGCCGATGAGATTGCGCCCGACGCCGTCGGGCTTGATGATGGACAGGGTGCGTTCCACGGCCATATCGCTGCAGCTCCGGGGGCCACCTTACCACAGGCCCGTGCCGCGGGGGCGGGCGCAGGCCCGGTTCCGGGCGGAAATTTTAGTCCCGGCGGGGCGGGCGTGGCAACGCGCGCGGCGGCCGTGCCGGCGCCCGGTCGGCCCGTGGCGGCCGTCAGCCGTGCTCGTCGATCCAGGCCATCTGGATGGCCTCGAGGATCTTCTCGCCCGAACGGTTGGGATCGTCGTCGAACTCCTCCAGCTCGCAGACCCAGCGGTGCAGGTCGGTGAAGCGCACGTACTGCGGGTCCACGTCGGGGTGGCGTTCCTCCAGCGCCACGGCGATGTCCTGGATGTCGGTCCACTTGAGCCCCATGGCGTCCTCCGTCAGTGCGTCTCCGAGACCATGTTGATGGTGTACTTGGGGATCTCCACCACCAGGTCCTCCTCCCCCACCACCGCCTGGCAGCTCAGGCGCGAGTCCGGCTCCAGGCCCCAGGCCTTGTCCAGCAGGTCCTCCTCGGTCTCGTCCGGCTCGTTGAGTGAGTCGTAGCCCTCGCGCACGTACACATGGCAGGTGGTGCAGGCGCAGGACTTCTCGCACGCATGCTCGATCTCGATGCCGTTGGCCAGGGCGGCGTCGCAGATGGTGGTGCCGGGCTCCACCTCCACCACGGCGCCCTCGGGGCAGATCTCCTCGTGCGGCAGAAAGATAATCCTGGTCATGTCCTCGCTGTCCTTCCGGTCGCCCCCGCTCAACTGAACTCCTCCAGCCGGTGGCCGGCCAGGGCCTGGCGGATACTGGTGTCCATGCGCCGGGCGGCGAAGTCCGCGCTGGCGGCGTCCAGGGCCTCGATGGCCCGCTTGATGGCGCGGTGGTCGTCCCCCTCCAGGGTCTCGCGCAGCACCCGCGCCGCCTCGTCGATGACCCGGCGCTCCTCGGCCGAGAGCAGGCGCTCGCCGTCCTCGGCCAGGGCCGCGTCCAGGGCCTCCAGCATGCGCCGGCCCTCCACCTGCTGCTCGCGCAGGGCGCGTGCCGCCACGTCCTCCTCGGCATGATCCAGGGAGTCGCGCAGCATGCGCTCGATCTCGGCGTCGCTCAGGCCGTAGGACGGCTTGACCTCGACCCCGGCCTCGACCCCCGTGGTCTCCTCCCGCGCGGTGACCGACAGCAGGCCGTCGGCGTCCACCTGGAAGGTGACGCGGATGCGGGCGGCGCCGGCCACCATGGGCGGGATCCCGCGCAGGGCGAAGCGGGCCAGGGAGCGGCAGTCGTCCACCAGCTCGCGCTCGCCCTGGACCACGTGGATGCTCATGGCCGTCTGGCCGTCCTTGAAGGTGGTGAACTCCTGGGCCCGGGCCACCGGGATGGTGGTGTTGCGGGGAATGATCTTCTCCACCAGGCCGCCCATGGTCTCCAGCCCCAGGGACAGGGGGATCACGTCCAGCAGCAGCATGTCGTCGCCGGACTTGTTGCCCACCAGCACGTCGGCCTGCAGGGCCGCGCCCACCGCCACCACCTTGTCGGGATCGATGTCCACCAGCGGCTCGCGGCCGAAGAACTCGCCCACCCTGCGCCGCACCAGCGGGATGCGGGTGGAACCGCCCACCATCACCACCTCGTCGATGTCCGCGGCGTCGATGCCGGCGTCGCGCAGCACCCGCCGGCACGGCGCCAGGGTGCGGCTGACCACCGGCGCGATGAGCCGTTCGAATTCCTCCCGCGTGATGCGCCCCTGCCAGGACTCGCCGTCGGCGTCGATGGCCACCGGGGCCTCGTCGGCCTCGGTCAGCGCCTCCTTGGCCGCACGCGCCGCACGCATGAGCTCGCGGTGCCGGCGGTGGGCGGTGTCGGCGTCCAGGCCGGCGCGGTCGCGGATCCAGTCCGCCAGCAGGCGATCGATGTCGTCCCCGCCCAGGGCGGTGTCACCGGCGGTGGCCATGACCTCGAACACGCCCTTGTTGAGGCGCAGCAGGGAGATGTCGAAGGTGCCGCCGCCGAAATCGAAGATGGCCACCACGCCCTCGGCCCGGCGGTCCAGGCCGTAGGCCACCGCCGCCGCCGTGGGCTCGTTGAGCAGGCGCAGGACCTTGAGCCCGGCCAGGCGCGCGGCGTCCTTGGTGGCCTGGCGCTGGGCGTCGTCGAAGTAGGCCGGCACCGTGATCACCACCCCCTCCAGCTCGCCGCCCAGGGTGGCCTCGGCCCGCTCCCGCAGCACGCGCAGGATCTCGGCCGAGACCTCGACCGGGCTCACCAGCCCGGCGTCGGTGCGGATGCGGGGCACACCGCCCTCGCCCTCCTCGAACGCGTAGTGCAGGCGATCGCCGTGCTGGGCACGGATGTCCTCCAGGCCGCGGCCCATGAAGCGCTTGACCGAGACGATGGTGTTGCGGGGATCCTCGGTCGCGGCCGCCAGCGCGGCCTCGCCCACCTCGGGCGGGCCGCCGGCCCGGTAGCGCACCACCGAGGGCAGCAGGTGGCGCCCGGCGGCATCGGGCAGGGTCTCGGCCTTGCCGCTGCGCACGCTGGCCACCAGCGAGTTGGTCGTGCCCAGGTCGATGCCGGCCGCCAGCCGGTGCCGGTGGGGCGCGGTGGACTTGCCGGGTTCGCTGATCTGCAACAGGGCCATGGTTAAAACGAGAGTTCCTCTTCCAGTTGTTCCGCCTCCTCGCGCAGGCGCTCCAGGAACTGGAGCTTGTGCACCAT
>JALUTW010000067.1 GCA_027021685.1 Chromatiales bacterium
CCTGCCGGGCCCCGCGCCCGCGGCGGGCCGCGGCTCGGACAAGGTGTCCAGGAGCCGCACCAGGGAGAACCGGGCCCGGGTCAGCTGCCGCTCGAGGACCTGGCGGCGGCGGGCGAGCTCGGCCAGGACGAGGTTCTGGATGTGTTGCTCCTGGGCCGAGATGGCGCGGTCGAGCCGGGGGCGCAGGGCCTGCAGGCGGGCTTGGAGGCCCGCGAAGCGTTCCTCGAAACCGGTGAAGGTCCCGCTTGCCTCGTTCCGGGTCCGGGCCAGGTCGGCCCGCGCCGCCTGCAGGCGGGCCAGCTCGGTGTCCAGCGCCTCGAAGGACTCCTTCAGGGTCCACAGCCGGGGCGCGAAATCCCGCAGCACGGCCCACCGGATCTGACCGCGGGCTGCCTGCAGGCGCCGCCGCAGCCGCTGGTGATCGGAACCGGAGTGGCCCAGGCCGTCGAGGCGGGCCAGGAGACCCTCGATGCGGGCCAGCAGGGCCGATTCCCCCGCCGTGGCCAGGGCCAGGTCCTCGTCCACCCCGGCGTCCTCCAGGGCGGCCAGGCGCGCCTGCAGGGCGCGGTACCGGCGTTCCAGGGCCGCCGCCCGGCGGTCGAAGTCCCGGGCCTCCACTGCGCTCCGGGTGTTGCCGTAGGCCTTTTTCCGGGTGTCCACCGCGGTGATGAACGCGGGCAGGCGCTCGGCCCAGCGCCGGTGCACGTAGTCCAGGAACAGCAGGGTGCGGTAGTCGGCGAAGGCCTGCTGGAAGGCCCGGCTGCCCAGGAGCTGGACCAGGTAGGGCGCCGCGTCCACCTCGGGCAGGGCCTCCAGGCGCCACGGGGCGTCGGCATCCTCGTTCACCACCGCCGGCCGCAGCACGCGCAGGAATTCCCCCGAGCGGGTGCGGCGTACCACGTCCAGCAGGTCGGCCCGGGCCTTTTCCAGGGTGGCGATGGCCTGTTCGTAGTGCTGCACCGCCAGCGGCAGCCGGTCCATGCGTTCGAGGACATGGGGGATGGCCACCAGGCCTTCCTGCACGCTGGGGTCGATGGCATGGCGCTGGCGCAGCTCCAGCCAGGGCACCAGGGCCTGCTGGTAGTCGCCCTCCACCGCGCGGGCCCATCCCAGCCCCAGCAGGGCCTGGTTGGCGAAGGGGCCGTTGAGGCGGATGCGGCTGAAGTGTTCCACCGCCTCGTCGTTGCGGCCCCGGGAGAAAAAGGCGTAGCCCAGGGCCAGGCGGGCCCGGTCGGCCAGAGCCTTGGCTTCCTCGGGGGCCCCGGCGCGCCGCTCGGCCACGGCCTCCAGCAGGGCGGCGGCCTCGTCCAGGCGGCCGGCGCGGATGAGGGCGATGCCGGTGTTGTAGCGGGCGTAACGGCCCCACAGCGAATCGGCGGGAAACCGGTCCAGAACGGCCACCGCGTCCGCCAGGCGGTTCTGGGCCAGCCGCACCTCCACCAGCAGGGCCAGGCGTTCGCCCTCGCGTTCCCGCGGCAGGGTGTCCTCGATGCGGGTCAGCGCCGCCTCGGCCCCCGCCAGGTCGCCCTGGAGCCAGGCCAGCCGGGCCTGGTAGTAGTGGGCGATGTCCCGGGTCTCGCGGGGGCGGTCGGCGGCGGTGAGCGGGGCCAGGGTCTCGGCGGCCAGGGAATGGAGGCCGTAGTTGAGCGCCAGCCCGGCCAGCAGCAGCTCGGGCTGATCGCCGGCATGTGCCATGGGCCGCCCGCGCCGCGCCACCAGCAGGTCGGCCAGGGCGGAGAAGTGCTTGTCCTGGTAGAGGTGAAAGAGCACCTCGCGGTAGCGCAGGCCGTCCACCGCCTGGGCAACCTGCCGCTGGCGTTCCGGGTCGGCGCCGTCCCCGGCCGCGGACGCGCTGCCCAGCAGGCAGGCGAGCCCCGCGACCACGGCCCGGGCCAGGCCCGGGCGGCATGCTGCTGCGGTCCGCCGCAGGCCCACGGCTACTCCCAGACCTCCACGTCCATCTCCGGCAGGCGGCGGCTGCGGAGGTTGGCGATCTTCAGCTCGGCGAAGGCCGGCCGGGTGCCCTTTTCGAACTTGCGGGTGACGCCCCGGCGGTAGTCGCGGCCGTTGGCGTCGGTGCCGAGGAAATAGGCCGTGAGTTCGTGCACCCCGGGCCCGATGCTGGTGACGTACAGGCGGTGCTTGCCGCCGCGCTGCAGGGCGTAGAGTTCGCGCTCGGAATACAGGTGATGGGCCACCACCTTGTCGTCCAGGCGCAGCTCCACCGCCCGCAGGTCGAACCTGGCCGGGATGTCCAGCGACACGAACACGGTGAAGCGGGTGCTGGCGGGGAACAGGAAGTCCTTTTCCGCCGCCGTGAGTTCGGCATGCATCTCCAGGACGTCGTGGCGCAGGGCCCGGATCTCGGCGTCCAGGCTGCCCGGGGCGGCCTCCGCCGCGGCCGGAGTCCCGCCGCCTTCGCCGGGCCCGGCCGCCCACGCGGCAAACGTGGCGGTCAGCAACAGGATGAAGGTGGCACGGTATCGCATGGCATCTCCCTGGTGGCGGTCAGTAGTACAGGCTGAAGAAGGCCTGGAACACGTTGGCCCGGAAGCTGTACGGTTCGCCCGTGGCGTAATGGGTGAAGTCCTTGTAGTCGAACAGGAAACGATTGTAGGCAAAGCTCAGCTTGCCGCCCTTGAACGTGGCCGCGGGATCCTCGAACAGCGTCCAGCTGATCTTGAAGCCCAGCGAGACACTGTCGAAGGTGCTCAGTTCCTTGTCGCGGGCCATGTACCGGGCCACGGTCGGGAAATCATCCGCATAGAACGTGGCCTTGTTCTGCGTATAGAAACGGATACGGTATTCCCCGATGATGTCGTCCGTGTAATATTGCGCCAGGCCGAACTCCAGGGTGTGGGCCGTGATGCCCCAGTCGTCGCTGTAATACCGGTAGTCGTAGCGCAGCGAGGCCCTGTTGTCCAGGTACTGCAGCGCCCTGACGGCGATGGCCTGGCTGGCCCGGCTGTCGGGATACGATTCCGGGCGGGCGAACGAGCCGTTGATACGCACCACGCGGTAGGGGTTGTTGAGGAAGCCTTCTGCCGAAATGACCTCGTAGTCCACCCCGAGCAGCCATTTCTTGGTCAGCACCTGGGACAGGCCGAGCCGGTACTTCCAGCGATTGACCTCCTTCCGGAACGACTTCTGGGTGGACTTGCTGACCTCGTCCGCACCATACGAAACCCCCATGTTGAGCACGGTCATGCCGGCCAGCATCTCGTGCGATGCCCCGAAACTGACCGTATTGGCATCGTAGTCGTTCTCGGTACTGTTGGAATAGCTTAGGCTGAGAATGGTGGAGTCGCCGTGCAGGTAATCCACCCCCACTCCCACCTCCGTACGTTCTTCGCGGTAGCGGGAGGCATTGGCCTCCACGTCGATGGAGGCGCTGGAGATGTTGTCCACATAGTAGTGGCCATAGTAGGACAGGGATTTGCCGTCGCCCTTGCGCACCAGGACGGCCGGGCCGGAGATGCGCACCCCGCCGCCCTCGTAGTAGTGGTAGAGCATGTCGGCGCGATCCTCGGGCAGGATGGCGCCCTGCGCTGTGGCCGACCACAGCAGCAGGCAGGCAGCCAGTGCCCGGCCCTGGATGGAAGGTCGGCGCATGGACGGGTTCACCGGTTTCAACCTGTCAGCTTCCCGTGCCTCAGTTGCAGCCGCAACCGCCGCCGGAACCGACGCCGCCGCCCTGGGCGGCTTCGCGCGTCTCGTACACGTGCAGCAGGTAGGTGTCGGAGAACGGGTCACGCGAGAAGAGCATGATGGGGTCCGCGAGGTATTCCCGCTCGTAAGGCATCACCCAGGGTTCCGTGGCGCAGCCGCCCGTGGCGGCGGAGGCCGACAGGATGGTCGTGTACAACAACAGGGTCTTGCGGTTCATCGCC
>JALUTW010000068.1 GCA_027021685.1 Chromatiales bacterium
CAAGAACCCCTTCATGTCGTTCCGCTTCCGCGGCGCCAAGAAAGGCGACACCCTCAAGATCGCCTGGGTGGACAACAAGGGCAACACCGGCGAGGGTGAGGCCAAGATCAGGTAGGCCGCTGCCCCCCCGGCACAGGACGGGCGCTTCGGCGCCCGTTTTTTGTTGCCAGCCGCTGGGGGCTGGGTGCTGGCGGCTGGGGGAGGTTATTTCGATCCCAGCGGCCAGCCCCGCCCGAACAAAAGAACGGGCGCCGAGGCGCCCGTTCTCAACCACATGGCGGAAAGCCGGTTTACGGCTTCACGTACAGGTAGCCCTGCTGCTGCAGGTGCGCCACGTGGGCCACGCCCGAGGGGATGATCTCCACGTTCTCGTTGATCTTGTTCTTGTCGATCTTCTTGCCGCGGATGGTGTTGGCGCAGATGGTGAACTTGACACCACGGTTGGCCAGCGACGCGATCCGGTCGGTGAAGGTGTGGCCCTTCTTGTCCTTCTTGCCGTCCACCATGGCGAAGGCGCCGGAGCTGTGGGTCACCACGATGATCTCGACGTTCTTGTCGCCCAGGGCATTGAGATGGTTCTTCACGTTGCGCAGGGCGCCGTAGGCCTTGTTGAGATCGTTGATGTGATACACCACCTTCTGCTTGCAGTAGCCGTTCTGGGCCTCCTGTCCGGGGGGACAGGCCGCCTGCGCGCTCACCGAGGCCAGGCCCAGGGCCGCCATGCCGGCCAGCGCGGCCATACGAACCGTTGACTTCATCATTGCTCGTCTCCTCCTAAGTACCAACCACAATTGTTGTTACGCACGTCCCGCGACGGGACGTACCCTTCTTCCAGGAGCAAGTATCATTCCACGCCGGCCGGGACGTGTAAACGACACGAATTATGTATTTATTTCAACCGGTTACAGGTGACCCCACCCTGTAGAAGCAAACGCTGATACAGGCCAACCCGGTGCAGAATGCAGCAGTGAAGCGACCGGCAGGATGCTAATTACACCCGCTGCCCGTCCTCGCCGTAGCGGCGCAGCTTGCGCCACAGGGTGGTCTTGTCGATGCCCAGCACCTTGGCCGCCTTGGTCTTCTTGCCGTCGAGGCAGCGCAGCACGTGGTGGATGTATTCCTGCTCCAGCTCGGTGAGCGAGAGAAAATCGCGATCGGAGAAGCTCACCGGCAGGTTGTTGGTATTGCCCTGGCCGTTGTCCCGTCCGCTCCACTTGAGAATGGGACCGTCGCTGAGAATGACGCAGCGCTCCACCGTGTTGCGCAGCTCGCGCACGTTGCCGGGCCAGTCCGCGTCGCACAGGTTGCGCATGGAGACACTGTCGAAGCCCTGTACCTTGCGCCCGTAGCGTTGGGCAAACTCGCGCACGAACTGCTCCACCAGGGCCGGGATGTCCTCGCGCCGCTCCGACAGCGACGGGACCCGGATGTTGACCACGTTGAGGCGGTGATAGAAATCGTGCCGGAGCTGCCCGGCCTCGACCATGGCCTCGAGATCGCGGTTGGTGGCGGCGATGACGCGGATGTCCACGTCGATGGGCGTGGTGCCGCCGACCCGGATGATGCGCTGGTCCTCGATGGCACGCATGAGCTTCATCTGCATGCCGTCCGAGATGTTGCAGATCTCGTCCAGGAACAGGGTGCCGCCGCTGGCCTGCTCCATGAGCCCGTGCTTGCGCTGGGTGGCCCCGGTGAAGGCCCCCTTCTCGTGGCCGAACAGCTCGCTCTCCAGCAGGGTCTCGCTCAGGGCGCCGCAGTCGATGGCGACGAAGGGCTTGTCCCGGCGCGGGCTGTAGTCGTGCAGCGCGCGCGCCACCAGCTCCTTGCCCGTGCCGGACTCGCCGGTGATGACCACGCTGCAGCTCACCTCGGCCACCTTCTCGATGGTGGCGAACAACGACTTCATGATCGGCGTATTGCCGATCATGCCGAAGCGGTTGCGCCCCTGGCGCAGCTGCTTCTTGAGCAACTGGTTCTCCGTGCGCAGGCGGGCCGACTGCAGGGTCCGGTCCACCATGAGCTTGAGTTCGTCGAACTCGAACGGCTTCTTGATGAAGTCGGTGGCGCCCCGCTTCATGGCCTCCACCGCGTTCTCCACCGACGAATAGCCGGTCATCACCAGCACCGGCACCTCCTGATCGATGGCCCGGATCTCGCTCAGCAGCTCGAACCCGCTCATCCCCGGCATCCGCAGATCGGTGATGATCAGGTCCGCCCCCTCGCGCTTGAAGTCCTCCAGGCATTCGGCGGCCGACTGGTAGATGGTGCAGTCGTAGGCGGTGGTGTCGCAGTTGCGCTTCATCACGCGCCCGGTGACGGCGTCATCGTCCACGAACATGATCCGGACCGGCTTAGCCGACATTTGCTTCCTCCCAGTCTTCGTCAGATTCTTCTTCCTCCACCGGCGGCGCCAGCGGCAGCCGGATGCAGACCCGCACCCCGCCCTCGGGCCGGTTCTCCAGGGTGATCTCGCCCCCGTGCTCCTTGACGATGCCATAGCTCACGGACAATCCCAGGCCGGTTCCGTCGCCCTCGGGCTTGGTGGTGAAGAACGGATCCAGCACCTGGGACAGGTTGGCGCCGTGGATCCCGGTGCCGCGGTCCAGCACCTCCACCTCCACCTGGCCGTCCTCCAGCCGCGCGCGGATCTCGATGGTACCGCCCGCCGGCGAGGCCTGGATGGCGTTGAGCAGCACGTTCACCAGCACCTGCTGCAGGAGGTTGGGGTCGCCGTGCATCTCCAGGGTCTCGGGCAGGTCCAGCGCCAGCTCCAGCCGGGCCGACTCCAGGCGGTGATGCATGAGCCCGGCAGTGTCACGAACGAGCTCCACCAGGTCGAAGCGGCGGAAACAGGGTGTGGACTCCCGGGCGAAGTTGAGGATGCCCTGCACGATGCGGGCACAGCGCCGCCCCTCCTTGAGCAGAAGCTGGATGTCCGAATGGGCCTGGGGGTCCTTGCCCGCCACCGCCTTCTCCACCAGCGCCCCCAGGGACATGATGTTCATGAGCGGATTGTTGATCTCGTGGCCGATGCCGGCGGCGAGCTGCCCCACCGCCGCCAGCCGCTCCGACTGGCGCACCGCCTGCTCGGCCTTGTCCCGCTCCCGGCGCGCCCGGTCCAGGGCCTCGGCCAGGTAGTTGAAGGCCCGGCCGGCCACACCGATCTCGTCGCGCCGGCCCCCGGTATAACGCACCGATCGGTCTCCGTCGGCATAGCGCTTGAGAATGCCGGCCAGCTCGTGCATGGGCCGGGCCAGCCGCGCCGCCAGCCACACCGCGACGCCCAGGCTCAGGAACAGCACCAGTCCCAGCAGCCACCAGACCCAGCGCCGCATGCTGTTGATGGGCGCCAGCACGGTGTCGGCCTCGGCCCGGATGACCAGGGCCCAGCGGGCCGGCTTGTCCGGATCGGGCACGAAGTGGCGGAAGAACAGCATGTGGCCGGAGGGCTGGAAGATGGACCCGCTCGCCGTGGTCTTGAGATAGCGCCACTCCTCGGCGCTCAGCTCGGCGGACAGGCGATGCCCCGTGCCCAGCTGGTTGGCGAAGCGGCGGCTGTTGTCCGGGTGGTAGAGAAAGATCCCGTCGCGGGCGGGATCGGCATCGTTGAGTTCCACCACGTAGGGCACCGCTGGATAGCCCCCCAGCGCGGCCCGCACCCGCTTGTCCACCTGGGTGCCCCACATGTTGACCACCAGCAGGCCCAGCAGGTTGTCCACCTCGTCCCGGATCTTGACCGTGTAACGGACCATGGCGGGACAGAAGTCGGCGTCCACCGTGACCTGCCCCAGCTCGTAGTCGGACATGGTCACGTCGCGGGGGTTCTCCATGGCGTGGCGGAAAAAGCGCTTGTTGGACTGGTCCGCCACGAACAGCCAGGGCAGGTCCGGCTCGCGCCGCTTGGGCTCGATGATCTTGCCTTCCTTGACCTTGACCAGGGTGCGGCCGCCCGGCTCGATGAAGCGCAGGGCCTGGATGCTGGGCACCGCGTGCTGGTAGTTGAGGAAGAACTGCTCCAGCCGCTCGGCCGCGCGCCGGTAGCGCTGCGGGCCGCCGTCCCGGGCCACGCGGGCAAAGTGGCGCAGGGCCGGCACCCGGGACAGGCCGCGGGCCATGGCCGCCTGGTCGTTGAGCAGCACGTCCAGCTCGCCCGCCATCTTGTCCAGGGTGACGTGCAGGCCCTTGTCCAGACCCGCCTTCACCTCCTGCTCGGCCCGCTCGATGGTCACCCCCAGCAGCACGATGAGGGGCACGCTGGTGAGCAGGGCGAAGGCCAGGAAGAGCTTGTGGCGCAGGTGCATATCTGCAGATTGCCTAAATGGGTGCAAGCTGCAAATAGCCTACCACAGGTGGCCAGCGACACCAGTGCCTGGAGCTGATAATTCAGTATATCCGTATCTACTGAATTATTGCGAAATACCCCGCAGGTTTCAGCATGCAGCAGGCGGCACCGGTCAGAACACGGCCTCGCACAGGGCAAACAGGCTGCCGGGCCAGATGCCCAGGGCCAGGACGACCAGGGCGTTGGCGCTGAGCATCACCCGCATGTCCGCCCCCGCCTGCAGGGGCACCGGCTCGGCGGGCTGGTCGAAGTACATGAGCTTCACCACGCGCAGGTAGTAGAAGGCGCCGATGACCGAGAACACCACCGCCGCCACCGCCAGCCACACCAGGTCCGCCCGCACCGCTTCCAGCAGCACGTACAGCTTGGCCCAGAAGCCCAGAAACGGCGGCACCCCGGCCATGGAGAACATGACCACCAGCATCATGAAGGCGAACCAGGGGCTGCGCTCGTTGAGCCCCTTGAAGTCCTCCAGCCGGTCGGCCTCGAACCCGGCCCGGGCCAGCAGCAGGATCATGCCGAAGGCCCCCAGTCCCATGACGGCGTAGACCAGGACGTAGAACAGCGAGGCGGAGTAGCCGTCGGGCGTGCCGGTGAGCACGCCCAGCAGCAGGAAACCCACGTGGGAGATGGTGGAATAGGCCAGCATGCGCTTGAGGTTGGTCTGGGCGATGGCCACCACGTTGCCGATGGCCATGGACAGCACGGCCAGGATCACCAGGATGGGCCCCCAGTCGGCCTGCATGGACCCCAGGCCGTCCACCAGCAGGCGCATGAGCATGCCGAAGGCAGCGATCTTGGGTGCGGTGCCCAGGTACAGCGTCACCGAGGTGGCGGCACCGTGATAGACGTCCGGCACCCACATGTGGAACGGCACCGCCCCCAGCTTGAAGGCCACGCCGATGATGAGAAACACCAGGCCGAAGCTGGCCACGGTGCGGTCCTCCACCCCGGCGATGGCGCGGGACAGCTCCGCGATGTCCAGGGTCCCGGTCACGCCGTAGAGCATGGACATGCCGTACAGCAGCATGCCCGAGGCCAGGGCGCCGAGGACGAAGTACTTCATCGCCGACTCCGAGGCCAGCACCGAGTCGCGCTGCATGGCCACCATGGCATACAGCGACAGCGACAGCAGCTCCAGCCCCAGGTACACCGTGAGCAGGCTGTGGGCCGAGACCAGGATCATCATGCCCAGGACGCCGAACAGGCCGAGGACGAAGAACTCGCCGCGGTAGATGCCGCGGTCGCGCAGGTAGTCCCGGGAGTAGAGAAAGACGAAGAACACCACCCCGTAGATGAAGGCCTTGAGCACGTCGCTCAGGGCGTCGCGCACGAAAGTGCCGGAGAAGGTCACCACCGGCTCCGGAGTGCCGCCCAGGGTCAGGAACAGGGCCCCCACCAGGGTGGCCTGGCTCAGCACGTAGGTGGCCCCGCGGCCGCGGTCGGAGACGAACAGGTCCACCAGCAGCACCAGGCAGGCCATGCCCAGCACGAACATCTCCGGCAGGGCCGGGGCCATGTCCGGGATTGCAAAATTCATGTCGTCACGCCCCTGTCCATCTCACAGCTTGGTCCGGGTCATCTGCTCCAGCAACCGGGCCACGCTGGCATCCATCACCTCCACCAGCGGCGCCGGATACAGGCCCAGCGCCAGCACCGCCACCGCCAGCAGGGCGAGGATCAGGAACTCCCGTGCCCCGATGTCCTTCAATGCCGCCACCTTGTCGCTGGTCACGTCGCCGAACACCACCCGCTTCACCATCCACAGGGTATAGGCGGCCCCCACGATGAGGGTCAGCGCGGCAAGGAAGGCGTACCAGAAGTTGGCCCGGAACGAACCCAGGATGACCATGAACTCGCCCACGAAGCCCGAGGTGCCCGGCAGCCCCGCGTTGGCCATGGCGAACAGCACCATGAAGGCGGCGAACATGGGCATGGTGTTGACCACCCCGCCGTAGTCGGCGATCTGGCGCGAGTGCAGCCGATCGTAGAGCACACCCACGCACAGGAACAGGGCGCCGGAAATGAAGCCGTGGGAGATCATCTGCACCACCGCCCCCTCGACGCCGATGGCGGCCCCGGCCAGCGCCGGCTGCCCGGCGGCCTCGTTGTACTGCACGATGTCATAGACCACGAACAGCCCCAGGGTCACGAAGCCCATGTGGGCGATGGACGAGTAGGCAATGAGCTTCTTCATGTCCTGCTGCACCAGGGCCACGAAGCCGATGTACACCACGGCCACCAGCGACAGCAGGATGACCAGCCAGTCCAGCGCGGCGCTGGCGTCCGGCGTGATGGGCAGGGAGAAGCGCAGGAAACCGTAGCCTCCCATCTTCAGCATGATGGCCGCCAGGATCACCGAGCCCCCGGTGGGGGCCTCCACGTGGGCATCGGGCAGCCAGGTGTGCACCGGCCACATGGGAATCTTGACCGCGAACGCCGCCAGGAAAGCGAGGAAGATCAGGATCTGCGGCAGCTCGCCGATGCGGGCGGCATGAAAATCGAGGATGGAGAAACTGCCGGTCTGGAAGTACAGGTAGAGCAGCGCCACCAGCATGAACACCGACCCGAGGAAGGTGTAGAGGAAGAACTTGATGGTGGCATAGACCCGGTTGGGGCCGCCCCAGATGCCGATGACGATGAACATGGGGATGAGCATGGCTTCCCAGAACACGTAGAACAGGGCCGCGTCCAGGGCCGCGAACACCCCGTTCATCAGGCCCTCCATGAACAGGAAGGCCGCCATGTACTGGGCCGCGCGGTAGCGGATCACCTCCCAGCCCGCGATGATCACCAGCACGGTGCTGAAGGTGGTCAGCAGGATGAGCGGCATGGAGATGCCGTCCACCCCCAGGTGGTAATAGATGTTCCAGCCCGGGATCCACGGCCGCCGTTCCTCGAACTGCATGGCCGCGGTGCCCGGATCGAACTCGGTGAACAGCGGGATGGAGACCAGGAAGGTGACGATGGCGAACAGCAGCGCCACCACCTTCGCCTCCACCGCGGACTTGTCACTGCCGCTGGCGAGCACCACCAGGCCGCCCAGGATGGGCAGCCACACGACCAGGCTCAGCAGGGGCCAATCGGCAAACATTCCGGTTCTTACCTTCTTCTCTTCGTTATTCCACCGGCCAGAACACGGCCCAGCCCACCAGTGCCACCAGCCCCACGATCATGGCGAAGGCATAGTGGTAGAGAAAGCCCGACTGGAGGTGGCGCACGACCCCCGCCAGCCAGCCCACGAGCCGTGCACTGCCATTGACGGCCAGGCCGTCGATGAGGCGCACGTCGCCGATGCGCCACAGCAGGTTGCCCAGACCGCGGCCGCCGCCGGCGAACACCGCCTCGTTGAAATCGTCGAAGCCGTACTTGTTGACCATGAAGCGGTACAGGGCCCCGGCGCGGGCGGCGATGACCCCCGGCAGCTCCGGGCGCACCATGTACAGGTACCACGCCGTCACCACCCCTGCCGCCGCCAGCCACACCGGCGGCTGGAAGAAGGCGTGCTGCACCATGCCCCAGGGACCGTGGAACGAGGCCGCCAGCCCGCCCAGCACGTCGTGCCGGGGCAGGACGAAGATGGCGCGGCCGAAGAAGTCGCCGAACACCATGTCACCCACGTACCAGGCGCCGATGACCACCGACGGTACGGCCAGGGCGATGAGCGGCCCCGTCACCACCCAGGGAGTCTCGTGCACGTGCTCGCGGGTGTGGGCGTCCATGCGCGGCTCGCCGTGGAACACCAGGAAGTACATGCGGAAGCTGTACAGCGCCGTGACGAACACCCCGATGAGGACACAGGCATAGGCGTAGCCGGCCACGCCCAGCGAGGAGTGGCCGATGGCCTCGATGATGCTGTCCTTGGAGAAGAAACCGGAGAAGCCGGGCGCCCCGATGAGAGCCAGGGTGCCTATCAGGGAAGTGATCCAGGTGATGGGCATGTAGCGCCGCAGCCCGCCCATCCTGCGCATGTCCTGCTCGTGGTGCAGGGCGATGATCACCGACCCGGCGCCCAGGAACAGCAGGGCCTTGAAGAAGGCGTGGGTCATGAGATGGAAGATCCCCGCGGCGTAGGCCGAGGCCCCCAGGGCCGCGGTCATGTAACCCAGCTGCGACAGGGTGGAATAGGCGATCACCCGCTTGATGTCGGTCTGCACCAGGCCCAGCAGGCCCATGAACAGGGCGGTGGTGGCGCCGATGACCATGACCACGGCCAGCGCCGTCTCCGAGTACTCGTACAGCGGCGACATCCGCGCCACCATGAAGATGCCGGCGGTGACCATGGTGGCGGCATGGATCAGCGCCGAGATGGGGGTCGGGCCCTCCATGGAGTCGGGCAGCCACACGTGCAGCGGCATCTGGGCCGACTTGCCCATGGCGCCGATGAACAGCAGTATGCAGATCACCGTGATCACCGGCCATTCCACGCCGGGCCAGATGGACATGGTGCGGGCCGCCACCTTCTCCGCGCCGGCGAAGACCTGGGCGTAGTCCAGGCTGCCGAAGTACAGGAGCACCGCGCCGATGCCCAGCAGGAAGCCGAAGTCCCCCACGCGGTTGACCAGGAAGGCCTTGAGGTTGGCATGGATGGCCGACTCCCGCTTGTACCAGAAGCCGATGAGCAGGTACGACACCAGGCCCACCGCCTCCCAGCCGAAGAAGAGCTGCAGGAAGTTGTTGGCCATCACCAGCATCAGCATGGAGAAGGTGAACAGCGAGATGTAGCTGAAAAACCGGGTGTACCCCGGGTCGTCGTGCATGTACCCGATGGTGTAGATGTGCACCATCCAGGACACGAAGGTCACCACCACCATCATCATGGCAGTGAGCTTGTCGATGAGGAAGCCCACCTCGATGGGCAGGCCGCCCGCCACCATCCACGTGTACACGGTGCCGTTGTAGGCCGGGGCCCCGTCGATGACGATGTGCTTGAACACCACCAGCGACAGGAAGAACGACACGCCCACGCCGATGATGGTGACCCAGTGCGCGCCGGCGCGGCCGATGAGCCAGCCGAACAGGCCGGCGATGATGGACCCCAGCAACGGGGCCAGCACCACCCAGAGATACACGGTTTCCATGTTCTCGAACATCGGCTACCCCTTGAGCGCGTCCAGGTCACCGACGTTGATGGTGCGCCGGTTGCGGAACAGCACCACCAGGATGGCCAGGCCGATGGCGGCCTCGGCCGCGGCCACGGTGAGGATGAAGAACACGAACACCTGGCCGGCCGTATCGCCCAGGAAATGGGAAAAGGCGATGAAGTTCATGTTCACCGACAGCAGCATGAGCTCGATGGACATGAGCAGCACGATCATGTTCTTGCGGTTGAGGAAGATCCCGGCCACCGACAGCGAGAACAGGATCGCGCCCAGGACCAGGTAGTGTGACAGCGAAATCATGCCGCGCCCTCCCCTACTCTCTCCGCTCCGGCTTCATGCTCACCAGGCGCACGCGGTCCTCGCGCCGCACCGCGATCTGCTCGTCCGGGTTCTGGTACTTGGTGTGCGGCCGCCGGCGCAGGGTCAGGGCGATGGCGGCGACGATGGCCACGGTGAGGATGACCGAGGCGATCTCGAACGGATAGACGTAGACGGTGTACAGCACCCGGCCCAGGGCCTCGGTGTTGCTGTACTCGGGTCCGTGGCGCTCGGGCGCCGGCACCCGCTCCAGGCCGAAGTGCTCGGGCCCCACCACCAGTGCCATCATCAGCGCCATGGCCACGGCCACCGCGACGCCCAGCGGCAGGTAGCGGATGAAGCCCTCCTTGAGCCGGGCCAGGTTGATGTCCAGCATCATGACCACGAACAGGAACAGCACCATCACCGCACCCACGTACACCAGCACCAGGGCGATGGCCAGGAACTCCGCTTCCAGCAGCAGCCACAGGCCGGCACTGGCGACGAAGGTGAGCACCAGCGACAGCACCGCGTACACGGGGTTCCGAACCGTGATCACCATGGCCGCCGAGGCCACGGTCATGGCGGCGAAGGCATAGAAGAAGAACTGTTCGGCTGTCATGTCCCCCGGTGTCTCCCTCGTTCAGCGGTACGGCGCATCCTGGGCCCGGGCCGCGGCGATCTCCTTCTCGTACTTGTCGCCCACGGCCAGCAGCCGGTCCTTGGTCATGAGCAGGTCGCCCCGCTTCTCCCCGTGGTACTCGAAGACGTGGGTCTCCACGATGGAATCCACGGGGCAGGACTCCTCGCAGAAGCCGCAGAAGATGCACTTGGTGAGATCGATGTCGTAGCGCGTGGTGCGGCGGGTCCCGTCTTCGCGCTCCTCGGACTCGATGGTGATGGCCAGGGCCGGACACACCACCTCGCACAGCTTGCAGGCGATGCAGCGCTCCTCGCCGTTGGGATAGCGGCGCAGGGCGTGCAGGCCGCGGAAGCGCGGCGACAGCGGGGTCTTCTCCTCCGGGTACTGGACCGTGATCTTGCGCGCGAACAGGTAGCGGCCGGTGAGCCGCAGGCCGCGCAGCAGCTCCAGCAGGAACAGGCTCTTGAACACCCGGGTGATGACGTTCACGGCCGTCCTCCCCTCAGCCCGCCGGCGCCCACCACGGCGGCAGGCCGCCGAGGATGAAACCGCCCACCACCAGCAGCCAGACGATGGTGATGGGAATGAAGACCTTCCAGCCCAGGCGCATGATCTGGTCGTAGCGGTAGCGCGGGAAGGTGGCGCGGAACCACAGGTAGCAGAACAGGAAGAAGGCGGTCTTGGCCAGGAACCAGTGGATGCCGTCGTCCAGCAGCAGCCCGAGGACCGGCACCTCGAACCAGCCGGCCGGGGCCCAGCCGTGCAGCGGCGACAGCCAGCCGCCCAGGAACATGATGGTGGCCAGGGCCGAGATGAGGATCATGTTGGCGTACTCGGCGAGGAAGAACACGGCAAAGGCCATGCCCGAGTACTCCACGTGGAAGCCGGCCACGATCTCCGACTCGCCCTCGGCCACGTCGAAGGGCGCGCGGTTGGTCTCGGCCACGCCGGAGATGAAGTAGATCAGGAACAGCGGCAGCAGCGGCAGCGCGAACCAGTTGACGGGGCCCCACTCCCCGGCCTGGGCGCGCACGATCTCGCCCAGGTTGAGGCTGCCGGCGGCCATGAGCACGCCCACCAGGGCGAAGCCCATGGCGATCTCGTAGGCCACGATCTGGGCCGCCGAGCGCATGGCCCCCAGCAGGGCGTACTTGGAGTTGGACGACCAGCCGGCGATGATGACGCCGTACACGCCCAGCGAGGTCACCGCCAGCACGTACAGCAGGCCGGCGTTGAGGTCCGAGATCACCACCCCGTCGGCGAAGGGGATCACCGCCCAGGCCGCCAGCGCGGTGCCGATGGAGATCACGGGGCTGATGATGAACAGGAACTTGTTGGCCCCGGACGGAATGATGATCTCCTTGAACATGAGCTTGAGCGCATCGGCGATGGGCTGCAGCCACCCGCGCGGCCCCACGCGGTTGGGCCCGATGCGCACCTGCATGTAGGAGATCACCTTGCGCTCGGCGTAGGTGAGGTAGGCCACGCACACCATGAGCGGCGCCACCAGGAGCACGATCTGGCCCAGGATCTGGACCGGTCGCGGCAGGGCGCCGTAGAACTCCAGGAAGGCCTGCAGTGCTTCCGCCATCACGACGCCACCGCCTCCTTCACCGCGCTCACCTCCACCGGCCCCCAGGCCGGGCCCAGGCGCGCGGCCTGGGGCGTGGCCGCGGCCACCAGCACGCAGCGGTCGGGCACCGCCGCATCCACCCGCGCCTCCATCACCACCTCGGCCCCGCCCTGGCGCACGGCCACCCGCGCGCCGTCGGCCACGCCCAGGGCGGCGGCGGCCGCCTCCCCCAGCCAGGCGATGTCGGCGCGGGCGTCCGGGGTGCCCTGCAGGGGCGCGGCGCGCCGCACCAGGGGATCCACGTGGTAGAGGGGCAGGTAGCCGATGCGCTGCAGGGCCTCGCCCGGCGCCGGCCACCGGGGCATGGCCCAGGCGGTGGCGGCCTTCACCTCCACCTCGCCGGCGAAGGCGCGGGCCGCCTCGCGCACCTCGTCCACCTGCATGTAGTCGAAGCCCTCCAGGTTGAGGAAGTTGCCCAGCACGCGCAGCACCTTCCACGCCGGACGCGCCTCGCCCGGGGCCTCGGCGGCGGCGGCAAAGCCCTGCCAGTCGTTCTGGACGTTGACGAAGGTGCCCTCGTTCTCGGCGAAGGCCGCCACCGGCAGCAGCACGTCGGCCCAGCGCTTCATCTCGTCGGTGGCGAAGGCGGTGAGCGCCACCACGAAGTCGGCCTCGTCCAGCATGCGCCGGGCCGCGGCCGGATCGGCAAAGTCGTACTCGGGCTCCACCCCCAGCAGCAGCACGCCGCGCAGGCCCTGGCCCGTCATGTCCCCGGCGTGGCGCCCGGCGGGCTCCGCCGCCCGCGGCAGGGCCCCGGCCAGGGACAGGCCCACGGCGTTGGCCCCCTCCGGCAGGTAGCCGAAGCCGGCCCCGGCCAGGTGCGCCACCAGGTTGGCCAGCGCGCGCAGGGCCGAGAACTCGGCCTGGCCGAAGGCCTGGGTCCCCACGATCACGTGGGCCTGCTGCGCCGCGTGCAGGTGGCGGGCCACCGCCAGGTGGCGGTCGTGGACCTCCACGTTCTCCAGCCGGGCGGCCAGGCCCTCGGGCGGGTGCGTCCCCTCGATCTCCAGCAGGGCCTTGGCCACCGCCGCCAGCTCGTCCACCATGGCCGCGGGCGCCGCCACCAGGTGCTCGGCCACCGGGAAGTTGAAATCGAACTCGGCCGGGTTGAGGAACATGACCCGGGCCCCGCGCAGGGCCGCCCGGCGCAGGCGCAGCCCCGCCAGCGGCTGGTCCTTGCGCACGTGGGAGCCCACGAGCAGCACCGCGTCCATGTCTTCCAGGTCGGCGATGGCGCAGCCCAGCCACGGCGCGCGCGGGTCCGCCTCCTCCTGGGCGAAGTCCTGCCGGCGCAGGCGGAAGTCCACGTTGCCCGAGCCCAGGCCGCGCAGCAGGCGCTGGGCGAGATACCCCTCCTCCACCGTGGCCGAGGGCGAGATCAGCGCGCCCAGCCCGTCGGCGCCGGCGGCGGCGCGCACCCGGCGCAGGCCCTCGGCGGCGTACTCCAGCGCGGTCTGCCACTCCACCTCGCGCCAGGCGTCGCCCTGGCGGATGAGGGGCCGGTGCAGCCGCTCGCCGTGGGCCAGGGCGGTGTAGCTGAAGCGGTCGCGGTCCGACAGCCAGCACTCGTTGACGGCCTCGTTGTCCCGCGGCAGCACCCGCATCACCCTGCCGCGCCGGGTCTGCACGTCCAGGTTGGAGCCCAGGCAGTCGTGGGGCGAGACGCCGGGATGGGAGCGGTTCTCCCACGGCCGGCCGGTGTAGCGGTAGGGTTTGGAGGTGAGCGCGCCCACCGGGCACAGGTCGATGACGTTACCCGACAGCTCCGAGCTCACCACCTTCTCCACGTAGGTGCCGATGGTGGTGTGCTCGCCGCGGCCGGTGGCCCCCAGCTCCGGCACCCCGGCGATCTCGCGCCCGAAGCGCACGCAGCGGGTGCAGTGGATGCAGCGGGTCATGTCGGTGGCGATGAGCGGACCCAGGTTCTTGTCCGGCACCACCCGCTTGGGCTCGCGGTAGCGCGACTCCGACTCGCCGAAGCCCATGGCGATGTCCTGCAGGTCGCACTCGCCGCCCTGGTCGCAGATGGGGCAGTCCAGCGGGTGGTTGATGAGCAGGAACTCCATGGTGGCGCGCTGGGCCTCCAGGGCCTTGGCCGAACGGGTGAACACCCGCATGCCCTCGGTCACCGGGGTGGCGCAGGCGGGCAGCGGCTTGGGCGCCTTCTCCACCTCCACCAGGCACATGCGGCAGTTGGCGGCGATGGACAGCTTGCGGTGGTAGCAGAAGCGCGGGATCACGATGCCGGCCTCGTCGGCGGCCTCGATGACCATGCTGCCCTCGCGGGCCTGGATCCTGATGCCGTTGATCTCGATGTTGACCATGACCGTCAGCCGCCCACCATGCAGCGCTTGTGCTCGATGTGGTACTCGAACTCCTCGCGGAAGTGGCGCACGAAGCTCTGCACCGGCCAGGCCGAGGCGTCGCCCAGGCCGCAGATGGTGCGCCCCTCGATGCGGTTGGCCACCGCCACCAGCTTGTCCAGGTCCTCGGGCGTGCCCTGGCCGTGCTCGATGCGGTGCACCATGCGCGCCAGCCAGCCGGTGCCCTCGCGGCAGGGCGTGCACTGGCCGCAGGACTCCTCGTAGTAGAAATGGGAGATGCGGGCCAGGGCCTTGACCATGCAGGTGGTCTCGTCCATGACGATGACCGAGCCCGCGCCCAGCATGGAGCCGGCCTTGGACAGGGAGTCGTAGTCCATGTCCAGCTCCATCATCACCTCGCCCGGCACCACCGGGGTGGAGGAACCGCCCGGGATCACCGCCTTGAGCCTGTGCCCGTTGCGCACGCCGCCGGCCATCTCCAGCAGCTTCGCGAACGGTGTGCCCAGGGGCACCTCGAAGTTGCCCGGCCGGTTGACGTGGCCGGAGACACAGAACAGCTTGACCCCGCCGTTGTTGGGCTTGCCCAGGTCCAGGAACCACTGCCCGCCCTTCTCCAGGATCACCGGCACCGAGGCCAGGGTCTCGGTGTTGTTGATGGTGGTGGGACGGCCGAACAGGCCGTAGTTGGCCGGGAACGGCGGCTTGAACCGCGGCTGCCCCTTCTTGCCCTCGATGGACTCCAGCAGCGCGGTCTCCTCGCCGCAGATGTAGGCCCCGGCGCCGAGATGGGTGTAGAGGTCGAAATCGACCCCGGAATCGAGGATGTTCCTGCCCAGGAGGCCGGCGGCATACGCCTCCTCCAGCGCCGCCTCGAAGCGCTCGTAGGGCTCCCAGAACTCGCCGCGGATGTAGTTGTAGCCCACGGTGGCGCCGATGGTGTAACCGGCGATGGCCATGCCCTCGATGAGCTGGTGGGGGTTGAAGCGCAGGATGTCGCGGTCCTTGCAGGTCCCCGGCTCGCCCTCGTCGGAGTTGCAGACGATGTACTTCTGGCCCGGGGCGTTGCGCGGCATGAAGCTCCACTTGAGCCCGGTGGGGAAACCGGCCCCGCCGCGCCCGCGCAGGACCGAGGTCTTGAGTTCCTCGATGATCCGCTCCGGCGGCGTCTTCTCCTCGAGGATCCGCTTCCACACCTGGTAGCCGCCGACGCTGAGATAGGCATCCAGCGTCCACGGCTTGTCCAGGTGCAGGGTGCGGAAGCAGACTTCGTTGGCCATGGTGCGCGCGCCTCAGTCCAGTGCGTCCAGGATCTCGTCGATCCGCTCCGGCGTCAGGTTGCCGTAGTAGGTGTTGCCGATCTGGAACATGGGCGCCTCCACGCAGGCCCCCAGGCACTCCACCTCCTTGAGGGTGAAGCGGCCGTCGGGCGTGGTCTCGCCGAGGCGGATGCCCAGCCGCTTCTCCAGGTGCGCCACCACCTCCTCCGAGCCGCACAGCATGCAGGAGATGTTGGTGCAGACGCAGATCTTGTGCCGCCCCACCGGCTCCAGCTCGTACATGGAATAGAAGGTGGCGACCTCGTACACCTCGATGGGCGGCATCTCCAGGTACTCGGCCACCGCGTCCATGAGATCGGTGGTGAGCCAGCCGCCGTTCTGGTCCTGCACGATGCGCAGCGCCGCCATCACCGCGGCCTGGCGCCGGTCGGCCGGGTACTTGGCGATCCAGCGGTCGATCTCCTGGCGCGAGGCCTCCTCGATGAGGTGCAGCTTGCTCTCGCCGCGGTGCCGGTGCAGCATCATCGGTCGATCTCCCCGAATACGATGTCCATGGTGCCGATGATGGCCACCACGTCGGCCAGCATGTGGCCGTTGGCCATCTCGTCCATGGCCGAGAGGTGGGCGAACCCCGGGGCCCGGATCTTCAGCCGGTAGGGCTTGTTGGCGCCGTCCGAGACCAGGTACACGCCGAACTCGCCCTTGGGATGCTCCACCGCGGTGTAGACCTCGCCCTCGGGCAGCACGTAGCCTTCCGAGAACAGCTTGAAGTGGTGGATGAGGGCCTCCATGTCGCCCTTCATCTCCTCCCGCGGCGGCGGCGCCAGCTTGTGGTCGTGCAGCATCACCGGGCCGGGATTGTTGCGCAGCCAGTCCACGCACTGGCGGATGATGCGGTTGGACTGGCGCAGCTCCTCCACCCGCACCAGGTAGCGGTCGTAGCAGTCGCCGTTGGTCCCCACCGGGATGTCGAACTCCAGCCGGTCGTAGACCTCGTAGGGCTGCTTCTTGCGCAGGTCCCACTCGACGCCGGAGCCGCGCAGCATGGGGCCGGTGAAACCAAGCTGCAGGGCCCGCTCCGGCGGCACCACGCCGATGCCCACGGTGCGCTGCTTCCAGATGCGGTTGTCGGTGAGCAGGGTCTCGTACTCGTCCACGTAGCCCGGGAAGCGCTCGGTGAAATCCTCGATGAAGTCCAGCAGGCTGCCCTGGCGGTTGCGGTTGAGCCGCGCCACCTCGGCCGCCGAGCGCCACTTGGACGGCTGGTACTGGGGCATGCGGTCC
>JALUTW010000069.1 GCA_027021685.1 Chromatiales bacterium
GGACGCACCTCCACCACCGGGTCCACCAGGCCGGTAGGGCGTACCACCTGCTCCACCACCCGCGCCGAACGGGCCTCCTCGTAGGGCCCGGGAGTGGCGGAGACGAAGATGGTCTGGGGCATGAGGCGCTCGAACTCGTCGAAACGGAGGGGCCGGTTGTCCAGCGCCGAGGGCAGGCGGAAGCCGTACTCCACCAGGTTCTCCTTGCGCGCGCGGTCGCCGCGGTACATGCCCCCGAGCTGGGGAATGGTGACGTGGGACTCGTCGATGACCAGCAGGGCGTCGTCGGGCAGATAGTCCATGAGCGTGGGCGGCGGCTCCCCCGGGGCGCGGCCGGAGAGGTAGCGCGAGTAGTTCTCGATGCCGGAGCAGTAGCCCAGCTCCATCATCATCTCCAGGTCGAAGCGGGTGCGCTGTTCCAGCCGCTGCGCCTCCACCAGCTTGTTCGCCGCGTACAGCTCCTCCAGCCGCTCCTTGAGTTCGGCACGGATGGCGTCCACCGCCTCGACGATGGTCTGGCGCGAGGTGACGTAGTGGGTCTTGGGATAGATGGTCAGGCGCGGGACCTTCTTCAGCACCTCGCCGGTGAGGGGATCGAACCAGCTCAGGCTCTCCACCTCGTCGTCGAACAGCTCCACCCGCACCGCCTCGCGCTCCGACTCGGCCGGATAGATGTCGATGATCTCGCCGCGCACGCGGTAGGTGCCGCGGTGCAGCTCCACGTCGTTGCGGGTGTACTGCAGCTCGGCCAGCCGGCGCAGGATGGCGCGCTGGTCGATGCGGTCGCCCCGCACCAGGTGCAGCACCATGGACAGGTACTGGCGCGGGTCGCCCAGGCCGTAGATGGCCGAGACCGTGGCCACGATGACAGCGTCGCGCCGCTCCAGGATGGCCTTGGTGGCCGACAGCCGCATCTGCTCGATGTGCTCGTTGATGGAGGCGTCCTTTTCTATATAGGTATCGGTGGCCGGGACGTAGGCCTCGGGCTGGTAGTAGTCGTAGTAGGAGACGAAGTACTCCACCGCGTTCTCGGGAAAGAACTCCCGCATCTCGCCGTAGAGCTGGGCCGCCAGGGTCTTGTTGGGGGCCAGGATCAGGGCCGGCCGCTGCACCGCGGCGATGACGTTGGCGATGGTGAAGGTCTTGCCCGAGCCGGTAACCCCCAGCAGGGTCATGGCGGCGTCGCCCGCCCGCAGGCCCTCCACCAGCGAGGCGATGGCCTCGGGCTGGTCGCCGGCGGGACTGAAATCGGCATGCAGCTTGAACGGCTTGTCCATGGAGTGCGGGTGTCGATACCGGGTTTCGAGTTGGGTATATTACACGCCTTTGACCACAGACCGGGGCCCGGGAGACCCGTCCGCAGACCCATGAAGCTGTCCGCGCGCGTCCAGCGCATCAAGCCCTCGCCCACCCTGGCGGTGACCGCCCGCGCCAATGCGCTCAAGGCCGCCGGCCGCGACGTCATCGGCCTGGGCGCCGGCGAGCCCGACTTCGACACCCCGCAGCACATCAAGGACGCCGCGGTGGCGGCCATCGCCGCCGGCCGCACCAAGTACACCCCGGTGGACGGCACCCCCGGGCTCAAGCAGGCGGTGGTGGACAAGTTCCGCCGCGACAACGGCCTCGACTACACCCCCGAGCAGGTGCTGGTCTCCTGCGGCGGCAAGCAGAGCTTCTTCAACCTGGCCCAGGCCCTGCTGGACCCCGGGGACGAGGTCATCATCCCCGCGCCCTACTGGGTCTCCTATCCCGACATGGTCCTGCTGGCCGGGGGCGAACCGGTGTTCATCGACACCACGGCGGCGCAGGGGTTCCGCATCACCCCGGAGCAGCTGGAGGCGGCCATCACCCCCCGCACCCGGCTGCTGGTGCTCAACAGCCCGTCCAACCCCACCGGCCAGACCTACACCCGGGCCGAGCTGGCGGCCCTGGGCGAGGTGCTGCGCCGCCACCCGGACGTGCTGGTGGCCAGCGACGACATGTACGAGCACATCCTGTGGGCGGAGGAGCCCTTTGCCAACATCCTCAACGCCTGCCCGGACCTGTACGAGCGCACCATCGTTCTCAACGGGGTGTCCAAGGCCTACTCCATGACGGGCTGGCGCATCGGCTACGCCGCCGGCCCGGCCGGGCTCATCGCGGCCATGAAGAAGATCCAGTCCCAGAGCACCTCCAACCCCGCCTCCATCTCCCAGGCCGCGGCCGAGGCCGCCCTCACCGGCGACCAGTCCTGCGTGGCGGAGATGCGCGAGGCGTTCCGCCGGCGCCACGACGCGGTGGTGGCCGGCCTCAACGCCATCGACGGCGTGACCTGCCTGCCCTCCACCGGCACGTTCTACGCCTTTCCCGACATGAGCGGGCTCATGGCCCGCCTGGGCGCCGCCGACGACGTGGCCCTGGCCGAGCTGCTGCTGGAGCGGGCCGGCGTGGCCCTGGTGCCCGGCTCGGCCTTCGGCGCCCCCGGCCACATGCGCCTGTCTTTCGCCACCGGGCTGGACACCCTCCAGGAAGCCCTGCGCCGCATCGAGAACGTGGCCGCCGGCTGACCCCTCTCCGGCGTCTTTTCCAGAAAAATCAACCTCCTGGGCGGGGCCGGCTGCACCCGGGCCCGCCCTGTAGGCAAACGGCTGACAGCAGGATCAGCATTTTCCTACACGAAGTCGCGGCATTTGCCGACAGACCGCGGGACGCCCGCGGGCTATGTTTCCGCCCACACGGATGTGGGGGGTCGACATGGATGTCACCGATCACAAAGTGGTGCGGGGCCCCGCCGGACGGCGGGGCCTCTCCCTCGTCGAGACGGCGGTGGTCCTGGCCGTCGCCGCCATCACCGCCGCCATCGCCATCCCCGCCCTGGGCGGGATGGCCGCCCGCTCGCGGCTGGCGGCCGAGGTCAACGCCCTGGCCGGAGCCCTGGCCCTGGCCCGGAGCCAGGCCGCCCGCCACAACCGGGTGGTGGTGATCTGCCGCAGCGAGGACGGCACCACCTGCGCGGGGATGGGCGAACACTGGCCCGCCTGGGTGGTGTTCGCCGATGGCGACGGCGACCGCCGGCTGGGCCCCGGCGAGACGCCCCTTCATGTGCACCGGGTCAGTCCCCGCGTGCGCCTGGGCTACCGGGGCTTT
The DNA here is from genome assembly GCA_027021685.1 of Chromatiales bacterium. Classification (GTDB taxonomy): domain Bacteria; phylum Pseudomonadota; class Gammaproteobacteria; order CAMYNG01; family CAMYNG01; genus JALUTW01. The sequence goes on from JALUTW010000069.1 coordinate 3,127, forward strand.
CCCCGCTCCCGCTACCTGGCCTTCGAGCCCACCGGCTTCAGCCACCGCAACGGCACCTTCACCCTGTGCGGCAGCGGGCCGGACCCCGAGCGCCGGGCGGTGATCGTCAACTGGGCCGGCCGGGTGCGGCTGGCCCAGACAGGGCCCGGCGGCCGTCCCCTGGCCTGCCCGCCCGCGCCGGGGGCGGGTTGACCGTCTCCGGCCCCGCCAGTACCATACCGCGCTCTATTCCCCGGTAGCTCAGCTGGTAGAGCAGGTGACTGTTAATCACCGGGTCGGCGGTTCGAGCCCGTCCCGGGGAGCCATTAACCCCTTCACGTAAAATTTCCTCCAACCTGCCCCGGTCATTTCCGCTCCGGGCTCTCGCCGCCTTCGGGGTTGACGCGGCACATCCCTGTGCCGCGCCCCCCAAGGTTGGCGGCCCATCCCAAGCATATCCTCTTCAGAACTCCCTGCCTTGAAGTCTCACAGCCCGTGTTGCTTTGAACCTGTCTCAAAATTCCGCGCGCGTCGCGTTGTGAGTCCACGGCCGCGCCGGCAAGGCGCGCCGCGCAGCACAGTACCCGCTGTACGGGCCAGCGGCGCAACGCCGCCGGCGTGGCCGTGGCTCGCAACCCCCTGGGGCGCCGGCGATTTTCACCCCGGTGGCCCCCCGTGGCCAGGATGCCGGCATTGCCTTCCCGTGCAGCCATGCTCATCAGCTCCCACCGAAAATCGCCAGGCGCGCGGCCGTGGGGAAT
>JALUTW010000070.1 GCA_027021685.1 Chromatiales bacterium
GGGATACCTGAGCATGCGCACCCGTTTTCTGCGGCCGGCAGTCCTGCTGGCCTTCCTGGCCGCTGCGGTCCCGGTTCCGGCGGCTCCGCAGGCCAGGGCCCCGAGCGTGGAGGAGCGGCTGGCCCGCCTGGAACGGCTGCTGGCTTCGCAGGAGCTGGTGGACATGGCGGTGCGGCTGGAAAGCCTGCAGAAGGAGCTGCAGGAGCTGCGGGGGGAACTGGAGCTGCTGAACCACCAGGTGGAGCAGGTGAAGCGGCGCCAGCGGGAGCTGTACCTGGACCTGGACCGGCGCCTGCTGGTGGTGGAGCGCAAGGCCCCGGCGGGCGGGGCGGCCACGGGCACCGCACCGGCGGTGGCCGCGACGGCACCGCCGGCCGCGCCTGCGGCGGCCCCGGCACCGGCCTCCGCCCGGGCTGCGCCCAAGCCCGCGGCGGGCGGCCGGGGCGAGCAGGAGGCCTATCAGAAGGCCTTCGACCTGCTGCGCGAGCTTCGCTACGACGACGCCATCACCGCCTTCCGGGCCTTTCTCCGGCAGTATCCGGACGGGCGGTACGCCCACATCGCCCAGTACTGGCTGGCCGAGGCCAACTATGCCCAGCGCCGGTTCAAGGAGGCCATCGCCGATTACCAGACGCTCATCGAGCGCTTTCCCAACAGTCCCAAGCTGGCCGAGGCCATGCTGAAGATCGGCTACAGCTACTACGAAATGAAGGACACCAGGCAGGCCCAGGCGGTGCTGGAGAAGCTGGTGCGCACCTATCCCGGTACCACCGAGGCGGGCCAGGCCCAGAACCTGTTGAAGAAGATCCGTCTCGGCAAGCGCTGACGCGCCATCCATGCCATGTCCGGGCGTCATTCCACGGCAGCCGGGTCCGGGCCCCGGCTGCGGGTCACCGAAATTTTCCACTCGCTGCAGGGCGAGGCCGACAGCGTCGGCTGGCCCACGGTGTTCGTGCGTCTCACGGGCTGTCCCCTGCGCTGCGGGTACTGTGACACCGCCTATGCGTTTCAGGGCGGGCAGTGGATGGCACTGGACGAGATCCTGGCCGCGGTGGCGGCCTTCGGGACCCGCCGGGTGACCGTCACCGGGGGCGAGCCCCTGGCCCAGCGCGACTGCCTGTCCCTGCTGAGCCGGCTGTGCGATGCCGGCCACGAGGTCTCGCTGGAGACCTCGGGGGCCCTGGACGTGGGCGGGGTGGACGAGCGCGTGATCAAGGTGATGGACATCAAGACCCCGGGATCCGGTGAGGCCGCCCGCAACCGCTGGGAGAACCTGGCCCACCTGCGGCCGCGGGACCAGCTCAAGTTCGTGGTCTGCGACCGGGCCGACTACGAGTGGGCGGTGGCGCGGCTGCGGGAGCACGGCCTGGAGCGGCGCTGCCAGGTGCTCTTCTCCCCGGCCTGGGGCCGGCTGGAGGCCCGGGAGCTGGCCGGGTGGATCCTGGCCGACCGGTTGCCGGTGCGGCTGCAGATCCAGCTGCACAAGGTGCTGTGGGGCGATGTCCCGGGACGCTGAGATGCCCCGGGAACACGGCGGCGGACCGGCGCGGGCGGTGGTGCTGCTCTCCGGCGGGCTGGACTCGGCCACCACGCTGGCCCTGGCCCGGGAGGCCGGGTTCGCCTGCCACGCCATCAGCTTCGACTACGGCCAGCGCCACCGCTGCGAGCTGGCGGCCGCCCGCCGGGTGGCGGCGGCCCTGGGCGTGGTGGAGCACCGCATCGTGTCACTGGGCCTGGGCGAGCTGGGCGGCTCGGCGCTCACCGACGAGGCCATCGACGTGCCCACCACGCCCACCGAGGGCATCCCCGTGACCTACGTGCCGGCGCGCAACACCGTGTTCCTGGCCCTGGCCCTGGGCTGGGCCGAGGTGCTGGGCGCGCAGGACCTGTTCATCGGCGTCAATGCCGTGGACTACTCCGGCTATCCCGACTGCCGGCCGGCCTTCATCGAGGCCTTCGAGCGCCTGGCCAACGTGGCCACCCGGGCCGGGGTGGAGGGGCGGCCATTCCGGCTCCATGCCCCCCTCATCGCCCTGTCCAAGGCCGAGATCATCCGCCGCGGGACCGCGCTGGGGGTGGATTACGGCCTCACCGTGTCCTGCTACGACCCGGACGCCGGGGGCCGGGCCTGCGGCCGCTGCGACGCCTGCCGCCTGCGTGCCGAGGGGTTTGCTGCCGCCGGCGTGCCCGACCCCACGCCGTACAAAAATAAATAAGAAAAATCAATCCATTATGTTGATTTCCGGCAGGCGGCCGGGGGCCACTGGCACGCCCTGGCGCAGGCCAGTAAAATGCCCGGCTCAGCTTGTACCAGTTGCGTGCCGCCCGCCGGCGGCCATGCGGGGAGTGAATCAACAATGAATATCACCTGGGAAATTCTGCTCTGGGGCTTCGGCATCGCCGCGGTCATGGGGGCAGTGGTCAACAAGACCAACTTCTGCACCATGGGCGCGGTGTCCGACTGGGTCAACATGGGCGACACCGGGCGCCTGCGGGCCTGGATCTTCGCCATGGCGGTGGCCATCGCCGGTGTGCTCGTCCTCCAGGTCCTGGGCGTGGTGCCCGCCAGCCTGGCGGTGAGCGGCGAGGACTCCTTTCCCCCCTACCGCACCGCCACCTTCGCCTGGCCGCGCTACCTCGTGGGTGGGTTCCTGTTCGGGGTGGGCATGACCCTGGGCAGCGGCTGCGGCAACAAGACCATGATTCGCATCGGCGGCGGCAACATCAAGTCGGTGTTCGTGCTGGTCACCATGGGCATCGGCGCCTACCTGATGATGTTCACCAATTTCATGGGTACGGTGTTCCTGCCCTGGATGCAGCCGGCCTTCATCGATCTCAAGTCCCGCGGTATCCAGAGCCAGGGGCTGGGCGACCTCCTCGGCGCGGCCTTCGGCGCCGGCGACACCCAGGTGGTGGCCTACCTCGTGGGCGGCCTGCTGGTGCTGGCGCTGTTGATCTGGATCTTTCGTTCCGCCGACTTCCGCCGCAACTTCGACAACGTCCTGGGCGGCGCCGTGGTGGGCCTGGCCGTGGTGGCGGCCTGGTGGGTCACCGCCGGTCCCAAGGGCCAGGCGTGGCTGGAGGAGGCCGGTTTCATGGACCAGCCACCGCTCCACGTGGGCGCCCAGTCCTTCACCTTCGTTTCGCCTTCCGGCGACCTGGTCAACTGGGTCTCGCGCGGACTCGCCGAGTACCTCATCAGCTTCGGCATGCTGGCGGCGGCGGGCGTGGCGGTGGGCTCGTTCGTTTACTCCATCGTGACCCGCAAGTTCCGCATCGAGTGGTTCGTCAACTTCCGTGACTTCGCCAACCACGTCGTCGGCGGCTTCATCATGGGCATCGGCGGCGTGCTGGGCATGGGATGCACCATCGGCCAGGGGGTCACCGGCGTCTCGACCCTGGCGCTGGGATCGTTCCTGACCTTCATCAGCATCGTCTTCGGCAGCGCGCTGACCATGAAGATCCAGTATTACAAGATGGTCTACGAGGACGAGGCCAGCTTCACCAAGGCGCTCATCACCGCCCTGGTGGACATGCGGCTGCTGCCCCCCGGCCTGCGCAAGCTGGAGGCCGTCTGACAGGGCGTTGAAGAAGGTTTCCTGACCTTTTTCAACGCGTGCCGAACCCGGCCAGTGGTTCCGGTTCGGCTGCGCCAAGTCGAGCGCTTGCGCGCCTGGTTTGCAGGCAGGATTCCCTGCCCCGCCACGGCAGGCCGTTTTTCACGACCTGCCGTGGCTGCTTTCCGGCATGGTCCCCGGGGGACCGCGCCTTTTCCCGCCTTGCGGGCCGTTAGCTCAGTTGGTAGAGCATCCGGCTTTTAACCGGCTGGTCGTAGGTTCGAGTCCTACACGGCCCACCATTCAGA